>DVOF01000084.1 GCA_018713805.1 Candidatus Aphodoplasma excrementigallinarum
CCCAAAGGGGAACAAGGTGTCCATGGACGCCTATATCTGCGAGCGGTCGTTTCTTATCAATACGATCGAGAACTGTATCGCACATGGTGAGCACGACTGGGTCATGGACGTGCTCGTGAAAAATGTCAGCCGGCTGAAAATCTACGGTTATCAGTTCGACGGCTATGTCGGCCGCGTCGACACAATCGACAGCTACTATCAGAACAATATGAACTTCTTAAAGCCGGAAATCCGGCGCGAGCTGTTTTCTTCCACGGCGAAAATCTACACCAAAGTCAAAGACCAGGTGCCGACGCATTACGGCGACCACGCCAAGGTAGTCGACTCCATGGTAGCGGACGGCTGCATGATCGACGGTACGGTGGAAAACTCGGTCATTTTCCGCGGCGTGCATATCGGCCGCGGCGCGACGGTCAAAAATTCAATCGTTATGCAAAACAGCGTCATCCAGGAAAACTGCTTTGTGGAAAACGTCGTTCTGGACAAAGAGGTGACGCTTTTGGCGGGCAAGACCGTTATGGGCCAGCCCAACTACCCCTTTGTGATTGCGAAGGGCAATGTGATCTGATCTTTACTGCGCCGGGCGGAAGGCCGCAGCGGCGCAGTTTCCGTATGCACGCGCCATGCACGCGCTGTCATAAATTTCAAGAATAAGCAAATGATATGAATTGAAACCAGCGCGGAAATACGGTATACTAAATGGCAGGAGGCACAAACATGGTTCAGGTTTTATTTGTATCGTCCGAGGCGGTCCCGTTTGCAAAGTCGGGCGGGCTTGCCGACGTGGCGGGTACGCTGCCGGCGGCGTTTGACAAAGAGGAGGTCGACATCCGCCTCATCATGCCGAAATACGGCTGTATCCCGCACGAATATGTGGAGAAGATGCGCTTTATCAAGGCGATTGAGGTTCCGCTCTCGTGGCGCAGGCAGTACTGCGGGATTTTTGAGCTGGAACACGACGGCATAAAAGTATATTTTATCGACAACGAATTTTACTTCAAGTCCGACCACCTCTATGGGTACATCCACGAAGATATGGAAAAATTTGCGTTTTTCTGCAAGGCGGCGCTCTCCGTTTTGCCGGATTTGGGCTTCCGGCCTGATATCATCCACTGCAACGACTGGCAGGCGGCGGCAATCCCGTTCCTTTTGCAGGCACAGTTCCAGGATAATCCCTTTTACCGTGGAATCCGTACCATCATGACCATCCACAACCTGCGCTACCAGGGCATTTGGGATAAAAAGGCGGTCGGCGACGTGTTTGGCCTGCCGGACTCGTACTTTACGAGCGACAAGCTCGAATATAAGGGCGACATCAACGTGCTCAAGGGCGGGCTTGTGTACGCCGACCTCATCACAACCGTGAGCGATACATACGCACACGAAATCCAGACGAGTGAATACGGCGAGGGGCTCGACGGCCTTTTGCGCGCCAGAAGCCATCAGCTCTACGGCATCGTAAACGGCCTGAGCTACAAACAGTACAACCCTTCCACAGACGAAATGATCTACAAACGCTACAACCGCCGCGACTTTGTAAGCGGGAAAAAGTTTAATAAGATAGAATTGCAGGCCGAGCTTGGGCTTGTGAGGAATGAAAACGCCCTGCTGATCGGCATCGTGAGCCGTTTGACCGGGCAAAAGGGGTTCGATCTTGTCGCGCAGATCATTGCCGAACTGGAAAAGCGCGACATCCAGCTTGTCGTGCTCGGCACGGGCGAGGGCCATTTTGAGGAGATGTTCCGCTGGTACGGGCGCAACCACAGCGACAAGTTCAGCGCAAATATCTGCTTTGACAATGCGCTGGCGCATAAAATCTACGCCGCATGCGACGCGTTTTTGATGCCGTCGCGCTTTGAGCCGTGCGGCCTGAGCCAGCTTATCAGCATGCGCTACGGCACGCTGCCCATTGTGCGCGAGACCGGCGGGCTCAAAGACACGGTTATCCCCTACAACGAATATACGGGCGAAGGCACTGGTTTTTCTTTCGGGCCGTACAACGCCCAGGACCTTCTGCGCGTTATCGACTATGCGCACAGCGTATTCCACGACAAAACGGCGTGGCAGGCGCTCTGTCGCCGGGCGATGCGGGCGGACTTTTCCTGGGAGGCGTCGGCGCGCAAGTACCTTGACATATACCACAAACTGGCTTTCTAAGGAGGTAGACACATGCTGACAAAAAAACAGCAGGAAATATACGATGAAATCACCGGCAAGGTCATGCGTTACTTTGGCAAAACGATCGAGGACGCGACCGACCGGATGATCTATCAGGCGTGCGCCTACACAGTGCGCGACGAAATCATGCGCAAATGGCAGGAGTCGCACGCAATTGTAAAAAAGGAACAATCAAAAAAGCTCTATTACCTGTCGTCTGAGTTTTTGATGGGGCGGCTTTTGGGGACAAATATGCTCAACCTCGCCCTGACGGACGACTACATCGCAGTGTTTAAAGAAATTGGTATCGACATCAACACCGTCGAGGCGCAGGAGAGCGACGCAGGGTTGGGCAACGGCGGCCTCGGGCGGCTGGCGGCCTGCTTTATCGACTCGCTGACGACGCTCGATCTGCCAGCCTACGGCTCGACCATCCGCTATGAATACGGCCTGTTCCAGCAGAAAATCATTGACGGCTACCAGTTCGAGCAGCCCGACTCCTGGCTGGAGGACGGCTATGTTTGGGAAATCCCGCGGCCGGAGGAACAGGTCGAGGTCCTGTTCGGCGGCAAGGTGTATACCGACTGGTATGAGGGGCGGTTCTCCTTCCGGTATGAGAACTCGCACACAGTGCTGGCCGTCCCGTACGACGTACCAATCTGCGGCTACAACTCCAAAATGATCAACAAGCTGCGCCTTTGGAGCGCAAAGGCCCCGACCGATTTGAACATGCAGTTCTTCAACGAGGGGCAGTATACGAGGGCGGTAGAGGAGCGCGACTTGGCGGAGGTCATCTCCAACGTACTCTACCCCGAGGACAACCACGACGAGGGGAAAAAGCTCCGCCTGCGGCAGCAGTATTTCCTCGTTTCCGCGACGATCCAATGGATCGTGCGCGACTTCAAGTATGCGTACGGCCCGGCATGGGACATTTTTGCCGACAAAATCGCCATCCATATCAACGACACGCACCCGGCGCTGGCAATCCCGGAGCTGATGCGCATCCTGATGGACAACGAGGGGCTTGGCTGGGACGAAGCGTGGGACATCACCTGCAAGGTATGCGCCTACACGAACCACACCGTTATGAGCGAGGCGCTCGAAAAGTGGCCCGTGTCGCTGTTTGAGCCGCTCCTGCCGCGCATTTATATGATCGTGGCGGAAATCAACCGCCGCCTGCTGGAGCATTTAAACGAGGTCTATCCAAACGACTTTGGCAAGATCGATTATATGGCGGTCATCAACAAGCAGGGGCAAATCAGCATGGCGAACCTCTGCCTTGCAACGTGCCACGCCATCAACGGCGTATCAAAGCTGCACACGGATATCCTCACGAAAGATATTTTTGCGGATTATTACCGGCTTGACCCGTCGCGCTTCCATGCAATCACGAACGGTATCACGTTCCGCCGCTGGATCATGTACGCCAACCCGGAGCTGACAAAGCTGATTACCTCCAGCATTGGCGACGGCTGGCTCACGGATGCTTCGAAGCTGTCCGCGCTCAAGAAATTTGCTGACGATAAGGCCTTTTGCGAGAAATTTGCCGCAATCAAGTTAGAGAATAAAAAGGCGCTCGCCGCCTATATCAAGGAGCACAACGGCATCGACGTGGATGTAAACTCCATCTTCGACGTACAGGCAAAGCGCCTGCACGAGTATAAGCGCCAGCTTCTAAACGTGCTCCACATCCTGTATCTGTATAATTGCCTGACCGACAACCCCAGCCTCGACCTGACGCCGCGTACGTTTATCTTTGCGGCGAAGGCGTCGCCCGGCTACAAGCGCGCCAAGCTGATTATCAAGCTCATTAACAGCGTTGCAAACCTCGTCAACAACGACGCGCGCATCGGCGGGAAGCTCAAGGTTGTATTTTTGGAGAATTACGGCGTGACGCTGGCGGAAAAGATCATGGTTGCCGCCGACGTTTCAGAGCAGATTTCCACCGCGGGCAAGGAGGCGTCCGGCACCGGCAATATGAAATTTATGCTAAACGGCGCGCTCACGATTGGGACGTTTGACGGTGCAAACGTGGAAATGAGCGAGCAGGTTGGAATGGAAAACATGTATATCTTCGGCCTGCGCGCCGATGAAGTAGAGGCGCGCTACCGCCACCAGACGGGTGAGGTGCAGACGCTTTATGCAAGCAACATGCCCTTAAAGCGCGTGCTTGACCAGCTTATTGACGGCACGCTCGAGCCGCAGCACCCGCAGATTTTCCGCGACCTTTACCACTCGCTGCTGTTCGGCGACTACGGCATGGCCGACCCGTACATGGTAACGCGCGACTTTGACGCCTATGTCGAGGCGCAATCGCAGCTTGCGCACGAGTACCGCGACAAGGCGCTCTGGACGAAAAAGGCCGTGCTCAACACGGCGGCGTCCGGCTACTTCTCGTCCGATCGTACCATTCAGGAATACAACGATAAAATCTGGCATTTGGAGCACATTTGACCGGCAACAGGAGGGGATTCCCCTTGAAGATTGAACACAATTCCCATAACGCATTCTGCCGCACCCCTTTCGGTGCGGCTCCTTGCGTTTCAGACGTAACGCTGCGGCTTCTGCTCGGCGACGGCATGTGGCCGGACAGCGTTCTGCTGCGCTATGCGATTGGAGAATCAGCGCACACGCTGCCCATGCACTTCCACAGCCATATGCTGGGTGCAAACGTATTTGAAGCCGTCTTGACCTTGCCGTCCGAGCCGTGCCTCGTGTTTTATTCCTTTGAGGCGAGCTTCGGCGGCTCTGCCGTGTATTACGGGAACAACCCGCAGCGGCGCGGCGGGCTTGGCGCGCAGTATTTGCAAGACCCTATCCCCTACCAGATTACCGTCTACGACGGCGGCTTTCATACACCCGACTGGCTCAAGGAAGGGGTTATGTATCAGATTTTCCCCGATCGTTTTGCTAAAAGCACAGCCTATGCGCCGCCCGTAGAACGCGACGATATTATCCGGCGCGAATGGGGCGATACGCCGTACCACACACCCGGGCAGTTTGGCGGGACGTATCTGGCAAACGACATGTTCGGCGGGTCGCTGGCAGGCATTTTGGAAAAGCTGCCTTACCTTGCCGATTTGGGCGTGACGGTCTTGTACCTGAATCCGATTTTTGAGGCGTTTTCCAACCACAAATACGACACGGGTGACTATGAGAAGGTCGACCCGATGTTTGGCGACGAAGAACTCTTTACAAAGCTGTGTGCGGCTGCAAAGGAGCTCGGAATCCGCGTTATCTTAGACGGCGTATTCAACCATACCGGCTCGGACAGCAAATATTTCAACAAGGACGGTAAATACCCGGCCACAGGCGCGTACCAGAGCAAACAGTCGCCCTACTTTGACTGGTACAGCTTTTCCGAGTACCCTGACAAATACGAATGCTGGTGGGGGATTAAAACGCTGCCGCGCGTCAAGGCCATGACGCCGTCATATCTCGACTATATCCTCACCGGCGAAAACGCCGTCATCAAACAGTGGATACGGCGCGGCGCGAGCGGGTGGCGGCTTGACGTGGTCGACGAACTGCCCGACGAATTCGTGAAAATCCTGCGCCGCGAGCTGAAACAGGAGAATCCCGACGCCGCCATCATCGGCGAGGTGTGGGAGGACGCGTCGAACAAGACGAGCTACGGCAGCCTGCGCGAATATTTTGGCGGGCGCGAGCTTGACTCCGTGATGAATTATCCCCTGCGCGCCGCCATGATTGCGTTTGTCATGGGGAAAATCGACGCGGTGGAATTCAACAGCATACTATTTAGCCTGTATGAGAACTATCCACGGGAGGCGTTTTTCGCGGCAATGAACTTTCTGAGCAGCCACGACACGCCCCGCGTCTATACCGTACTGTCCGGCGCGCCGGACGGCCTCACGCGCGAGCAGCAGGCAGCCTACACGCTGACGCCGCAGCAGCATGAGGCGGCGCAGCGGCGTATCCGGCTCATTACGCAGCTGCAGTTTGCCCTGCCCGGGCTGCCAAGCATTTTCTACGGGGACGAAATCGGGACCGAGGGCTTTGGCGACCCGTTCTGCCGCGCCTGCTTCGACTGGGGCAAAGCGGACGGCGAGCTGCACGCCTTTTTCCGGAGTGTGATTGCCATGCGCAAACAAAGCCCCGCGCTGGCGCGCGGCGAATATACCCCCATCTACGGCGGCGGGCAGACGTGCGGCTTCCTACGCTATACGCCCACCGACGCTTGCTTTGTCCTGATTAATACCGATGAAACGCTTACGTGGAACGCACCGGTGGAGCTGGGGCGGTTCGGCATTTGCCGGCTCGAGCGCGACGGGGTCACGCTAACAGCGGAAAACGGCCGCTTTGCGCTTTCCATCGGCCCGATGTGCTTTCAGCTTTACCATGCAAAAACAAAGGAGGAGCAGCAATGAGCAAAAAAACGATTGCAGTCGTCGGCGCAGGCGCGTCCGGGCTGATGAGCGCCATTTGCGCCGCCCGGCGCTGTACTGAACTTGGAAAACAGGTGGATATTGTCCTGTTTGAGAAAAATCCGCGTCCGGGCAAAAAGCTCCTCGCCACTGGGAACGGGCGGTGCAACCTGACCAATACGGACGAAACGCGCGCCGCCTACCACACGGGTGCCCCGGAAGCCGCGGCGGCTGTGCTAAATGCGTTTCCTGTACGGGAAATCCTGCGCTTTTTTGCACAAATCGGGCTGGAAACCGTGCAAAACGGCACACTCGTCTATCCGCGCAGCATGCAGGCCGCGTCGGTGCTCGACGTATTGCGGTTCGAGGCAACGCGGCGCGGCGTTACAATTCAACCTGATTCGGAAATAACAGATGTCCGGCGTGCGGGCAAAGGCTTTCAGCTTACCGCAAAAGGTGGCAATACCTATACCGCCGCCGCAGTCATCCTCGCCTCCGGCAGTGCAGCGGGCGGTGGGAGCGACAGCGGGATTGTCCTGCTCAAACGTCTCGGCCACACAGTTCTTCCGCCCTACCCCGCGCTTACGCCGCTGAAATGTGATACAACTTACATAAAAACGGCGGCCGGTATGCGCGCAAGCGCGCAGGTTCGGCTCGAAATTGACGGCGCGTCTATGCACAGCGAATATGGCGAGGTGCTGTTTACCGACTATGGCCTGTCCGGCATTGCTGTCATGCAGCTCTCCGGCGAGGCGGCGCGCCTCTTTTCCAGCGGTGGACGACACGAAATAAATGTTGTACTCGACCTTGCGCCAGAGTACGACTTTCCCGCGTTGTACGCCCTGCTGCAAAGGCGGCGCACGATTTTTGCAGAGCAGCCGCTCGAGCAGCTTTTGTGCGGATTTTTAAACAAGCGCGTCGCTATGGCGGCAACAAAGGCCGCAAATATCGGGCCGCTCTCCGCTGCCGTTTCTACCCTTACGGATAAACAGCTTAAAACGCTGGCCGCCCTGCTCAAAGCGTGGCGCATTCCCGTCACAGGCGTAAAGGGCACGCCGTCGGCACAGGTCATGGGCGGCGGCGCGGCATTAAACGAGTTTGACCCTCATACCCTACAGTCGTCGCGTCTGCACGGCCTATTTGCCTGCGGAGAAGCGCTTGACGTGTATGGCGACTGCGGCGGTTATAACCTCACGTGGGCTTGGGCCAGCGGCTACGTGGCTGGACACGGCGCGGCGGATATGGTATGATAGGGGCAGGAGGAAATCGATATGGACAAAGGAGAAAAAGCAAAACAGCTTTTTAAACAGGGATATAACTGCGCGCAGGCGGTCGTCTGCGCGTTTGCCGACGAGTGCGGCTTAGATGAGGACACCGCGTACCGGATCGCGTCGTCCTTTGGCGGCGGCGTGGCGCGCATGCGCGAGGTATGCGGCGCCGTGATCGGCATGTCGATGGTTGCGGGCATGCTGTACGGCTACCGGCTGGGCGACGAGCCCGCAAAAAAGGGCGAGCATTACAAGCGGATACAGGCGCTCGCAGGTAAATACCGGGAGAAGAACGGCTCTATCGTCTGCCGTGAGCTGCTGTCCGGCGTGCCGCATACGGACGGCGGCGCGCCAGAGGAGCGGACGGCGGAATATTACAAAAAGCGGCCCTGCCCCGACTTGGTGGCATGCGCGGCAAAAATCATGGAAGAATATATAA
>DVOF01000085.1 GCA_018713805.1 Candidatus Aphodoplasma excrementigallinarum
GCAGGAGATCGAAACGCTTGAGAGGCTGTCCGGGCTGACGGCGGAGGAAGCGAAGCAGTATTTGCTCAAGGATTTGGAGAGCCAGATCCGCCACGAGGCGGCGATGCTTGTCAAAGAAGTGGAGCAGCAGACGAAGGATGAAGCGGAAAAGCGCGCGAAAAACATTGTCGCGTCCGCAATCCAGCGTGTTGCAGCTGACCATGCGGCAGAGACGACCGTGTCGGTCGTACCGCTGCCGAACGATGAAATGAAGGGCCGTATCATCGGCCGGGAAGGGCGCAATATCCGGACGCTGGAGACGCTGACCGGTATCGATTTGATCATCGACGATACGCCGGAGGCGGTTGTCGTATCGGGCTTTGACCCGATCCGGCGCGAGGTTGCGCGCCTTGCGCTTGAAAAACTCATTGCGGATGGGCGTATCCATCCGGCGCGCATTGAGGAAACCGTTGAAAAGGCAAAACGGGAAGTTGAAAGCGATATCAAGCAGGAGGGCGAGCGTGCGACGTTTGAGACGGGCGTACACGGGCTCCATCCTGAGATTATTAAACTGCTTGGCCGGCTCAAGTTCCGTACAAGTTACGGGCAGAACGTGCTCAAGCACTCCATCGAGGTGTCGCACCTTGCGGGTGTGATGGCCGGGGAGCTCGGCGTTGACATTGCGCTGGCAAAGCGCGCGGGCCTGCTCCACGACATCGGCAAGGCGGTCGACCACGAGATGGAAGGCTCCCACGTTACGATTGGGGCGGACATTGCAAAGAAGTACAAGGAAAACAACGACGTAGTCCATGCGATCATGGCGCATCACGGCGATGTAGAGGCGCAGACGGTCGTTGCGGCGATCGTACAGGCGTGCGACGCGATTTCGGCGGCTCGCCCGGGCGCGCGGCGTGAGAACCTTGAGACTTACATCAAGCGGCTGGAGAAGCTTGAGGAGATTGCAAACTCGTTTGAAGGGGTAGAGAAATCGTTTGCAATCCAGGCGGGCCGTGAGATCCGCATTATGGTAAAACCGGAGGATGTCAAGGATGAAGGCGTTGTCCTGCTGGCGCGCGAGATTGTAAAGCGCGTTGAGGACGAGCTGGAGTATCCGGGGCAGATCAAGATTAATGTAATCCGGGAAATGCGTGCGATCGACTACGCAAAATAAGAATCAGAAACTGTGAGGCTTTGCACCGTATGGCGCAAAGCCCTCATTATATATGCAGGAGTTGAAAAATCTAAGCAGAAAGGAACCGGACAGGACAAATCTATGAAAATTTTATTTGTAGGCGATATAGTCGGCGCGTGCGGGCGCGAGGCGTTCTACCGCCATCTTCCTGGGCTGCGTCAGGAACATGCGCTTGACATGATAGTCGTAAACGGGGAGAATGCAGCGCACGGAAGAGGGCTGACGCTCAACATCAGCGAGGAGTTTTTTGAGGCCGGCGTCGACGTCATTACGATGGGGAACCATGTATGGGACAATAAAGATATTTTTCAAATTTTGGACTACAATCCGCGCGTCATCCGCCCGGCGAATTTGCTGGCGTGCAATCCCGGCTGCGGCAGCGTCGTCTGCGAGGTAGGCGGCGTCCGGGTGGGCGTGTTGAACCTGCTGGGGCAGGTGTTCATGGACCCGTGCGACAGCCCTTTTGCTGCGGCGGAGCGCGAGCTTGAAGCGCTGAAAAAGCAGACGGACGTGATTCTCGTCGACTTACACGCAGAGGCAACGAGCGAAAAGATGGCGATGGGATGGTTTTTGGACGGGCGCGTCAGCGCAGTCGTCGGGACGCATACGCATATCCAGACGGCGGATGAAAAGGTGCTGCCGAAGGGGACCGCATATATTTCCGACGTTGGGATGACGGGGGCGTATTATTCCGTGCTGGGCACGGACCGGAAGATAGTCGTCGACCGGTTTGTGACGCGGCTCCCGCAGAAGTTCGCCCTTGCCGACGGCGCGGCGCAGCTCAACGCCGTCGTGTTGGATGTGGACGAAACAACAGGAAAAAGCAGGAGCATTGTGCGGATTGCCATTGCAGAAACTTAAGGAGGAAACGCGATGTACGAGAAAACTTATACCGTCCGCTACAGCGAAGTGACGGACAAAGCGGTTTCGTCGCTTTCTGCGCTGGTGTCTTACTTCCAGGATACGACCATGTTCCACTCCGACACGGTGGGGCAGGGCATCCATGATTTGATGGAGCACCACATGGCGTGGCTTCTGGCGAGCTGGCGGATCGAGGTGTACCGCTACCCGCGCTATGCGGAAACGGTCACGGCACGGACGTGGGCGACCAAGTTTGCGGGCGTGTACGGCTACCGGGACTTTTCTTTGACGGACGGGCAGGGGGATACCATTGCGGTGGCAAGTTCGATCTGGATTCAGTATGACGCGGGCGCGAAAAAGATGAAACGGGTGACGCAGGAGGTTGCGGATATGTATGGCGCGGAGGGGAACTTCGTGTTCCCGGACGGGGACGAAGGGCGGATTCGCGCGCCGAAGGAGTATACCGACGTCGGCACCGTACAGGTAAAGCGGCGCGACCTCGACACGAACAACCATGTGAACAACATCCACTACATTGACTATGCGCTCGATGCGCTGCCGGCCGGCCTTGCAGTGCGGGAGCTGCGGATCAGCTACAAAAAGGCGGCGGTTCTGGGCGACACGCTCCATATCGGGCTGCATACGGAGGGCGACACGTATACCTGCGTCCTGCACGATGGCGCGGGTGGTATTTATACGGTGCTGCAATTTCGTTAAATATATTACAGGGGGATGGGACATGCTCAGGCAAATCAAATACTTCCAGGCGGTTGTCCGCAACAACAGCTTTTCCGAGGCTGCCGAGGAATGCCATATCTCCCAGTCTGCTGTATCCCAGCAGATACAAGCGCTGGAACGGGAACTGGGCTTCCAGTTGTTCGAACGGAAAAACCGCAAATTTGCGCTTACCCCGGCAGGAGAGCATTTTTATAAAAAAAGCTTGATCCTCGTTGCGGATTATGAGCGCATTTGCCGCGAAGCGTCAAAAATCGCCCGCGGCGGCGAAGCCCTGCTGCGGATTGGCTACCTGCGCAGTTACAGCGGAAGTGAGTTTCATCAGGCCTTGGAGGAATTTGCGCAGAAATATCCGGACGTCACGGTCCAGCTTGCGTATGGGAACCATGAGGAATTATATCAAATGCTGATCAACGAGCAGGTGGATATCGCGCTCAACGACCAGCGGCGCAGGTTCTCTGACACCTTTGTGAATCTGGTTTTGGAAACGACGCGCAGCAGCATAGAGATATCCGCCAGAAGCCCGCTTGCCTCCCTTTCGCAGATTCATCCAGCGGAGCTGAAGGCCACGCCGTGTATTTTGGTGGCCTCCGAGGCGCAGCAGGAGACAGAGCGGGAATACTACCGCGATATCGTAGGCTTTCAGGGGGAGTTTATTTTTGCCGAAAACTTAGAGGAAGCGCGTTTGCTGGTCATCGGCGGGAAGGGCTTCATGCCGGTCGAGGGGAATGGGCAGCTTATGAATTTTGGTACGTCCATTGCCAGAATCCCGCTGTTTCAGGACGGCAGGCAGGTCACAAGAAATTACTGCGCTTTCTGGAAAAAGGATAATTCGGGGTATTATGTGGAAGAATTTGCGGATATGTTAAAATCACAATTTAAAAAGTAACCAGGCTGGGCCGCTCTCGCTTTTATGAGAGCGGCGTTCTTATACCATTCGTATTAGAAAAACTTATCAAAATGCATAAAAACCTGAATTTGAACCCGGCGGCCGCGCTGTTTATAATATGGGTAACACAAAGGAAATGGAGGCGTTACAACTATGAAAGTGTTAGCCATCAGCGCCAGCCCCAGAACGGGCGGCAATTCCGACGTTCTGTGCGACCAGTTCCTGAAGGGCGCGGAAGAGGCTGGGCACGAGAGCGCAAAAATCCGGCTCGGAGAAAAACATATCTCCCCCTGCACGGCGTGCTACGGTTGTATCAAGAGCCATACCTGCGTTAAAAAGGATGATATGGCGTCCATCCAGCAGCGTATGATAGACGCAGACGTAATCGTGCTGGCGACGCCGGTCTACTTCTACAGTATGGCCGCTCAGATGAAAATGATGATCGACCGCTGCCTTGCGCGCTACCGCCAGATGGCGGGCATACAAAATGGGAAAAGAAATCAAGGAGGATGATTGAAATGGCAAAATTGGTCGCGTTTTATTCCAGAGCAGACGAAAACTATTTTGGCGGCGCATACCGCTATATTGAAACCGGCAACACGGAGAAAGCGGCGAAGATGGTTGCGGAGGCTACGGGCGCAGACCTGTTCAAAATCGAGCAGAAGGTCCCCTATGCGGCCGATTATCAGACCTGTATCGCCGAAGCAAAACGGGACTTGCAGGCGAAGGCGAGGCCGGAGCTGGCCGCAATGCCCGATGATTTGGACGCTTACGACGAAATCTATCTGGGCTATCCAAACTATTGGGGCACGATGCCCATGGCTGTGTATACTTTTCTTGAGCATTACGACTGGAGCGGCAAGACGATACACCCTTTCTGCACCCATGAGGGCAGCGGCCTCTCCCGCACGGAACGCGACATTGCGCAGGCGGCGAAACACGCAGAGGTCACAAAGGGGCTTGCGATACACGGCAGCTCTGTGGACGGCGCAAGGGCTGCGATTGAGAAGTGGGTATAAAAACGCGGGAGGTGCGGTAATATGAAAAACATGCTGGTTGTCTATTATTCCTGGTCGAACGGGAACACGGCGCGGATTGCGAAAAAATTACAGGAAGCCACAGGCGCAGACATTGCAAGGATTGACACGGTCGTCCCCTATTCGGGCAGCTATGATGAGGTTGTAGAGCAGGGGCAGGAGGAGGTAAAGCGCGGCTACCAGCCGGAAATCAACCCCCTGTCCGCCGCGGTAGAAGATTACTCCGTGATTGCAGTCGGCACGCCGACCTGGTGGTACACGATGGCCCCGGCTGTTCTGACCTTTTTAAGTGCGCACAGCTTTGCTGGGAAGACGGTAATCCCCTTTATGACGAACGGCGGCTGGCCGGGCCATGTCATCCGGGATATGAAAAGCGCCTGCAAGGGAGCCAGCTTTGCCTGCGAAATGGAAATACAGTTTGACAGCAACGGCGGCGAAGTGCTCGAAACGCCGGAAGCGCAGGTCGACGCATGGATTGATCGTGTGAAGGAGATTTTGTAGAAGCTGCCGCACGGCGGCGGTACAGTGGGAAAGAGAGGAGAAAAAATATGAAACCGGTTATGGTATGGGCAGGGGCCGGACAGATCGGGATGGCGATTGCCCGCAGAATGGGATATGGGATGAAGATTATCGTTGGAGACAGGCGGATTGAGAATGCGCAGGCGGCTGCCAAGATCATGAACGAGGCAGGCTATGACGTGCTTCCGATGGAAATGGATTTGTCCAGCCGCGAGGATATCCTGCGCCTGATTGCAGAGGGGCAGAAGCACGGCGAGATCAAAATGCTGGTCAATTCCGCCGGGGTGTCCCCAAGCCAGGCGCCAGTGGAAGCGATTTTGAAGGTCGACCTGTACGGCACGGCGGCCCTTTTGGAAGAGGTGGGAAAGGTCATCGCGCCGGGCGGCGTGGGAGTCACCATCTCCAGCCAGTCCAGCAAGCGTATGCCCCAGCTTACCGCCGAGGAGGACGCGCTTCTTGCCTGTACCCCGACGGAGGAACTGCTGTCGCTCGATATGCTGCAGCCGCAGAATATCCGGGATACGCTTCACGCGTACCAGCTCGTAAAACGCTGCAATGAAAAGCGCGTCATGAGCGAAGCGGTCAAGTGGGGCGAGAGAGGCGCGCGCCTCAACTCCATTTCGCCGGGAATTATCGTGACGCCGCTTGCCATTGACGAGTTCAACGGCCCGCGCGGGGACTTTTATAAAAACATGTTTGCAAAATGCCCTGCCGGGCGGCCCGGCACGGCGGACGAGGTGGCCAATGTGGCGGAGCTGCTGATGAGCGATCGGGGCGCGTTTATTACGGGAGCGGACTTCCTTTGTGACGGCGGCGCGACAGCAAGCTATTACTACGGCCCGCTCAGGCCGCAGGCGTAATTATAGATAAAAAAACCGGCGCAGTTGCGCCGGTTTTTGCTTTTTTTATTTTTCACACAGTTTGCCGTCCTGTACGGTGTAGCTCCCTGCGCCGACCTCGAACGTCTGCCCTTCCACAAGGATTGTCGCCGTTGTCCCCTGCGGTACGGTAAAGCGGTAGCATACGTCCCCGCCCTCGTGCTTCCAGCCGGAGGACAACGTACCGTAATCCGTTTCAACGGAGGCCTGCGCCGCATCGAGCCGCGCATCCGCAACCGGGCGCAGAATACTGTGCCGGTAGCCGGGTGCATTCTCATCCGGGTTAATGCCGCACATCACGCCGTAGAGCCAGTCGCCGACCGCGCCGTATGCGTAGTGGTTGAACGAATTCATGTCCGCGCTCCACATGCTGCCGTCGGTCTTGATCCCGTCCCAATGCTCCCACATAGTTGTCGCGCCCTTGTTCACACTGTAGAGCCAGGAGGGGTAGTCCTCCTGCAACAGGACCGTATAGGCCAGGTCTGCACGTCCGTTGTCCGACAGGACGTGGAGCAGGTACGGCGTGCCGACAAAGCCTGTCGTCAGGTGGGTGCCGCTCTGCTCGAGCAGGCGGACAAGGCCGCGCATGGTTTCCTCTTTGTTGTCGGTCAGTCCAAAGTACAGGGCAAGGACATGCGCCGTCTGCGTATCGCATACGGGCTTGCCGCCGTTTAGATATTCTGCGCGGAAGTCGCGCACGATTCCGTCATAAAGCGCCTCATACTCCGCCATATCCTTGCCGAGCACCTTCCCCATCTTAATCAGTAGCGAGGTCGAATACGCATAGAAGGCGGAAGCGATGTAATATTCGTCCGTAGCGCCCTTGTAGCTGTCCTCCTCTGCGTCAAGGCCGAGCCAGTCGCCAAAGTGTTCGCCGCTTTGCCACAGGTGCTTGCCGCCCTGTTCCTGCGCGCGGATATACTCGACCCAGGCTTTTGCGCTGTCAAACTGGTTGGCGAGGACTTCCTTGTCGCCATAGGCCAGATAAATCTGCCACGGGCAGATAGTCGCCGCGTCGCCCCACGCCGCGCTGCCGTAATCGTTCAAGTCGAGGACGTTCGGGATGACATGGCCGACTGCGCCGTCTGCGCGCTGGTCCGCCGCCAGGTCGTGGAGCCACTTTTTAAAGAATTTACGCACATCAAAGTTATACGCCCCTGCCCGCACAAAGGCCTGCGCATCCCCTGTCCACCCGAGCCGCTCGTCGCGCTGGGGGCAGTCGGTCGGTACGTCGACATAGTTGCTCATCTGGCCCCAAACGATATTGGAGTAAAGCTGGTTGAGCTTCGGGTTGGAACACTCGAAGTGTCCGGTCCGCTTCATGTCGGAGCAGAGCACGACCGCCTCAAAGTTATCCAGCTCCACCTCGCCGGGATATTCGTCTATGCGGATATAGCGGAAGCCCTGGAACGTAAAGTGCGGCTTATAGCACTGCTGTGTGCCGTCGCAGATAAAGGTGATCTGCTGCTTTGCTTTGCGCAGGTTTTCGGTATAGAAGTTCCCGTCCTTGTCGAGCACCTCCGCATGGCTGAACACGACCCGGTCGCCGCTGTTTCCCTTGACGCAGAAGCGGACGTAGCCGGTCAAATTCTGCCCGAAGTCGATGACGGTTTCGCCCGCCGGCGTCGTCAGCAGCTCGCGCGCTTTCACGGTCTTGACCTCCCGGACGATCTCGCCCTCCTGGGCAATCAGCATATCCTTCCCATAATCAGCCACTACTGCGGGCGCAAAGCTGCGCTCCGTTTTCCGGCTGTCATACACCTCGCCGTCGTAGAGCTCGCTCTCCAAAATCTCGCACGTGCTGTATTCCCATGCGCCATCCGAGCAGATTTCCTCCGTGCTGCCGTCGCTATACGTCAGGACGAGCGAGCAGAGCAGCGCAGGCTGCCCGGCAAAGATGTTCCCTTTCATTTTCCAAGTGAGCGGGCCGCAGCACCAGCCGTCGCCCAACGCGACAGTCAGCGTATTGTCCGCCTTCAGCAGCTCGGTCACATCATAGCTTTGATACTGAAGACGCTTTTTATACGAGGTCCATCCGGGCGCGAGGATGAAATCCCCGACCCGCGTGCCGTTCAGCCTGGCCTCGTACAGGCCGAGCGCCGTTATGTACAGCGTCGCGGACGCAAGCGCGTCCTGGAGCGGGAAGACGCGCCGAAACAGAGGAACCCCTGCAAAGTTTTTCTCCGTTGTAATCCAGTTTGCTTGTTGCAGCATCGTTTCACAGCCTTTCGCTTATATACTTCGCCCATGCTATCATACATGCAAAAGAAAACCAATGGGCGATTTTACCTTTCTTTACAAAAATAGTGGATAAATTTGCCTTGCTTGTCAGTAGCCGCGCGCACCGTCGAGCGACTCGTCGTTGGCCACCCAGTCCTCGACCAGGATCGCCCGGTAAGAATCCAGCGTATCGCGCACCACCACCTTAGTAATCCCGGCGTTGATGATGAGCCGTTTGCACATGGCGCAGCAGTTCGTGTCCGGCACGAGCTGTTCCGTATGCGGGTCGACGCAGGCGATGTAGAGCGTTGCGCCGATCATGTCGCGCCGCGCCGCACTGATGATAGCGTTTGCTTCCGCGTGGACGCTGCGGCACATCTCGTACCGCTCGCCGCGCGGGATACCAAGCCGGTCCCGCGTGCAGGTTCCGACGTCGCTGCAGTTTTTCCGCCCGCGCGGCGCGCCCGCATACCCGGTGGAGATGATTTCGTCGTTATTTACAATAATGCTGCCGTACTTGCGCCTAAGGCATGTCCCGCGCCGGGCGACCGCCTGTGCGATGTCCAGATAGTAATTCGTTTTGTCGCGCCTTTCCAATACAATCCCTCCCACAATATATTTTTCTGTTTACGAAAAGTCCCTTACGCTTATCATAGCATGCGCCGCAGCAGTTTGCAAGAGGAAAAGGCAAAGAAAAAAGCGTTCCGCACAGCCGCGGGCACGCCCTTTTGCTTACTTTTTGTACTTCATATTCTCCTGCCAGGCACACACTTTCTCGAACAGCCACAAAAGCAGGATGATGAATGCCGCGCTCGCCATGTACAAAACCGACAGCTTGATGGCGGCGGCAAAGTCGATCAGCTCATAGGCGCGGATGGGATACATGTAGTAGCTGACCGCGCTGATATCGAGCGGGACAATGCACAGGGCAACGGCCGTGTAGGCCGCCGCGATCAGAGCTTGCAGCAGCTTGCCGATCAGGTACCGCTTTGCACTCAGGTCGGTCTTTGACACAATGCCGATGACCTGGAAATGGACGCTCAGCCCGGCAAAGCCAATGATCGCGGAGGTGAGGATCAGCCGCACGTCGAGCGTGAGCGCGCTGCGGCTGGCGTTGTACACGCCGGTGGAGATTTCCAGCGCGCCGCTTGCCAGCACAGCCCAGATACCATCTCCAAATGCACCGGACAGCGACGCGATGATCACGGCAAACAAAACTGTAAAGCCGCACACGAGGAGCATGTTGTTCACTGCGCCGACGACGGCGTCTTTTAATATCGCGCCGAGCGGCTTTGCGCGGATGACGCTTTGCGCCTGCGCCGTGCGCGCGCCGTCCTTTCCGCGTCCGAAGCAGCCGAGGATGATCCCAACGCTGACTGCGGAGAGGAGGTGGATTGCATAGAGCATAACGCCGATCGTTTCGTTAAAATACATAGACGTGCCGACCGAACCGATGATAAAAAGCGGGCCGGAGTTGTTGCAGAAGGCGAGCAGCTTCTCCGCTTCCCCTTTTTTGAGCGCACCCTCCCGGTACAGGTCGCACACGCACGACGCGCCGAGCGGGTAGCCGCTTAACACGCCTAAGATAAAGCAGAGCGCGCCGTTGCCGCTCACGCCGAAGAGCGGGCGCATGAGCGGCGCCATCGGCTTTGACAGCAGCCGTGCAAAGCCGAGCTGGATCAGCAAAGAGGAAAACACAAAGAAGGGGAACAGGCTCGGAATCAGCGCGTTGGCGCAGAGGACGAGCGCGTTTTTCGCCGCCTCAATTGAGCGCGTCGGAAACAGAAGCAGTGCGGCGACAAAGTACAATACTGCCGCGATGCACAAAACCTGCCCCAGCCTTGCCCGCCCGCCGCGGCGCAGGTAATCTCGTTTTTCTTTCAACATGATCTCCCCCATCCATGTCAGACATATGAACACTAAATATATATGACATGAACCGGCGCGCTATTGCATAAAATTGTTACAAGCCAGAAAAATGAGAGGGGAACCGGGCTTGAAAAAAAAGAAAAAGGAAATACGCATCAAGGAAACTGAATATAAAAAGTCGCGCGCCGAGCGGATCGCGGAGGCGCTCGACCTGCCGAAAGACATTGTGCTCAACCTGCCGAAGCTGATTTTTACCGGCAACCGGGAGCTGTTCATTGAAAATTATCAGGGCATTGTCGAATACAGCGACACGGTCATCCGGCTCAACACGAGCGACTGTCTGCTGAAGGTGACGGGGCGCGGCCTCGGCATCAAAAACATAGCGACAGAGGAAATCACCCTCTGCGGCGACATCAAAAGCCTGGAATTCAGTTAAGGAGCGTACAGTATGCTAATCCGGATTTTATACTTTCTGCGCGGGTATGTACAGGTTATTGTAAGGAGCCACTTTATCGAACGGTTTATCAACATCTGTATCCGCCGCGACATCTATCTATGGGACATACGGCGGCGCAGTGCGTCGGAGGCGGATATGAAGATGAGTATGCGCTCGTTTCATAAGCTGCGTCCCATTGCAAAAAAGACGCGCTCGCGCGTGCATATCAAGCGCAAATATGGACTGCCGATGGTGCTGCACCGGTACAAGAAACGCTACTTCTTCTTTGCCGGGCTTGCGTTGGCAGTCTGCTTTGTCCTTGTCATGTCGCAGTTTGTCTGGTCGATCGAGGTTGTCGGCAACGAAACCGTCAGCACAGAGGAGATCTTGCAGGTGCTTGACGGGCTCGGGCTCCATAAGGGGACATTCCGTGGCAGCGTCGACGCGCGGGATTTGAAAAACAATGCGCTTTTAGAGCTCGACCAGCTCAGCTGGCTCTGGGTCGATATCAAGGGGAGCCGCGCCACCGTCAGCGTCAGCGAGAAAAGGGCGGCGCCGGAAATCCTTGACCAGAGCACGCCGTGCGACATTGTCGCTTCCAAAGCGGGCGTGATCAAAAGCTTCAACGCTACGGCGGGCAAAAGCGCCGTCGAGGTCGGGCAGACCGTGCTGGAGGGGCAGCTCTTGATCAGCGGGGTCGTGACGAGCGACCTTATGCCGGAGTCTACCCCGGCGCGCTATACGCACGCCGCCGGCGAAGTATATGCGCGCACCTGGTACGAACAGTCTGTCCAGCGCCCGCTTACCAAAGAAATCCGTACGCCGACCGGGCGCACGGCGAGTAAACACACCTTGCTTGCCTTTGGCGGGGCCTTGCCGCTTCACTTCAATGCGGACAGTCCCTATGAAAACTATGACGCCGTGGAAACGACGCACGACCTCGTCCTGTTTGGGCATTACACCGGCCTGTCGTGGAAAACGCGCACCTATACCGAGGTGACGCTCTCCTACGAGCCGCTTACACCCGAGCAGGCCATGGAGGCGGCAAGGCCGGAGCTTGAGGCCGCAATTGCGTCACAGGCCGGCGAGGGCGCTGTCGTGGCTGCAAGCGACCTCCGCTATACGCCCATTGACGAGTCCAATATCCTCATTACGCTGACGATGGAGTATACGGAACAAATCGGCGTACAGAAGCCAATCGACACAATTCTGCAAACGCAGCCGCCCGCGCAGGAGGAAAGCGGCGCGCAATAGGCATTTTGTGTAAGAAAACAGTTGATACTTTTTCCAAATTGGAGTATAATACGTAGTATAATGCTGGGGATTGCGGTGTTAGTTTGACAAGAATTGCTTTTTTCCGCACGGCGGGGAAAGGGCTGACGCATAAAAATAAGGTACAGAAGAATGGAAGTGAACATTGTTTGATCGAACGGATTTATATGCTTGACGCGGGGACGGACATTGCGGCCCTGTTCGGCAGCTTTGACGCCAATATCAAGCTGATTGAGAAGGAACTGAACGTGAAAATCCTCAACCGCGAGAGCGATATCAAGATATTGGGCGAGGAAGAAAACGTCAGCAAGGCGATCAAGGTTTTGGATAACCTGACGGCGCTGCTGCAAAAAGGGGAAACGCTCGGCGAGCAGAATGTGCTCTACACGATTTCCATGGTGGAGGACGGGCTGGAGCAGAGCCTCGGCAGCCTCGGTGCGGACGTGGTCTGCATTACGGCCAAAGGCAAGCCGGTCAAGAGCAAGACGCTCGGGCAGAAAAAGTACATCAGCGCCATTGAGAAAAACACCATCACATTCGGCATCGGGCCGGCCGGCACGGGTAAGACGTACCTTGCCGTTGCGGCGGCGGTGACGGCGTTCCGCAACAAGGACGTGAGCCGCATTATCCTGACGCGGCCTGCCGTGGAGGCGGGGGAGAAGCTCGGGTTTCTGCCCGGCGATTTGCAGATGAAGGTCGACCCGTACCTGCGCCCGCTTTACGACGCGATGTACGACATGCTCGGTGCGGAGAGTTATCAGAAATATCTCGAGCGCGGGATGATCGAGGTTGCGCCGCTCGCGTACATGCGCGGCCGCACGCTCGACGATGCGTTTATCATTTTAGACGAGGCGCAGAACACCACGCCCGAGCAGATGAAGATGTTTTTGACGCGCATTGGCTTTGGCTCGCGCGCGATTGTGACGGGCGATATCACGCAGATTGATTTGCCGGACGGGAAAAAGTCCGGCCTCAAAGAGGCGGCGAAAATCCTCAAAGGCATTGAGGGGATTGACTTTTGCTATCTGTCGGAAAAGGACGTTGTCCGCCACCCGCTCGTACAGAAGATCATCAAGGCGTACGACAAGGCGGAGCAGGAGAAGCTGCGCCGCGCGGCCCGGGACAAGGGCCACGGCGATACGAAACGATAAGGACGGTTAATTATGGCACAAGCAGACGTCATCATTGAAAACGAACAGTCCGTATGCGGCTTTACGCCGGAGATGGAAACGGCAATCCGGCAGGTCGTGGATATGGTGTTGGAGCAGGAGGGCTTCGCGCAATCGTGCGAGGTGTCGGTTTTGATTGTGGACGACGCGGCAATCCAGGCGCTCAACAAAGAGCACCGCGGCAAGGATGCGGCGACGGATGTGCTCTCCTTTCCCATGCTGGAGTTTGACGCCGAGGGGCGGATCGTCAGCGCCGACGAGGCGTTCGGCGGCGCGCTCCTGCTCGGCGACATTGTCATCAGCCTGCCGCACGCCTATGCGCAGGCGGAGGAATACGGGCACAGCCCCCTGCGCGAGGTGGGCTTTCTCTGTGCGCACAGCATGCTCCACCTGCTTGGCTACGACCACGAACAGGGCGAGGCGGAGCGCAGGGTCATGCGCGAAAAGGAGGAAAAGGCGCTCGCCGCGCTGGGCCTGGTACGATAGAGAAAAGGGCGTGATGAGGTGAAAAAGGGGGCGGGGAGCCTGCTTGACAGCTTCCGCTATGCGTTTCGCGGGCTGCGCTATGCGGTGAGGACGCAGCGCAACATGCGCATCCATATCAGTATGGCGGCCTTGGTGAGCTTGTTCGGGCTTTTCTACCAGCTTGCGCCGGTGGAATGGATTGCGCTGTATATGACGATTACGTTTGTCATTGTGTGCGAACTGCTTAACACGGCAGTCGAAAACTGTGTTGACACGGCGACGGAGGAATACAGCAAATACGCGGAGATTGCAAAGGATGTGGCAGCGGGCGCAGTCGTCGTTGCCGCGCTTTTGGCAGTCGTTGTCGCTGCGTTTTTGTTTTTGGACCCGGCGCGGCTGGGGCCTGCGTTCGGACGGCTGCTGTCCAGCCCGGTCTGCACGGTCGGGGTCTGTGTGCTGACGTTTTTGCTGCTTTGGTGGATAAGCCGCGCCAAACGAGGGGAAATAAGACGAAAAGAAGAAGACAAGGAGTAGAATAACACGTGAAAAATCAGAATTTCAAGTCTGGGTTTGTATCCATCATCGGGCGGCCGAACGTGGGCAAATCCACGCTTTTAAACGCGCTTGTTGGGGAAAAGATTGCGATTATTTCCGACAAGCCGCAGACTACGCGCAACAAAATTTTGGCGATCCGCAACACGGACGACGCGCAAATCATTTTTACGGACACGCCGGGGATTCATAAGCCGAAAAACAAGCTCGGCGAATATATGGTAAAGGTCGCCAACGAGTCGGTCGGCGAGATGGACGTGGTGTTGTTCGTTGTGGATGCAACCAACAAAACGACAGAGCCGGAGCGCAAGATCGCGCAGAATTTGCGCGCGCTGCGCGTGCCGGTCATCCTTGTGATTAACAAGGTCGACCTTGCGCGCAAGGAGTCGCTCCTGCCCATGATTGCAGACTTTAGCAGCCTGCATGACTTTGAGGCGATCGTGCCAATCAGCGCGCTGAAAAACGACGGCGTGGACCGCCTGCTTAACGAGATTATGCAGAATATCCCGCAGGGGCCGGCGTTCTTCCCGGACGATATGATCACCGACCAGCCGGAAAAGCAAATCGCGGCGGAAATTATCCGCGAAAAGCTTTTGTGGCTGCTCGACAAAGAGGTGCCTCACGGCATCGCCATTGAAATCCTGCAAATGAAGGAGCAGGACAAGCTCACCTCCATTCAGGCTAATATTTACTGTGAAAAGGCGTCGCATAAGGGGATCATAATCGGAAAAAACGGCGCGATTTTGAAGAAAGTCGGCACCATGGCGCGTATCGACATCCAGAAGATGCTCGGGAAAAAGGTCTATCTGGAGCTTTGGGTCAAGGTCAAGAGCGACTGGCGTAACAATAACTATTTGATCCGCAACTTTGGCTATGAATAAAAAAATTTTATAGAGTATTCCGCGCCGGACAAGGCTTTGGCCGCATGTATGTAAAAAAGGCTGCAATTTCCTTGACTAATCTACAGCAAATTTGCCCATGCTATAATCAGAAAACAA
This sequence comes from Candidatus Aphodoplasma excrementigallinarum, assembly GCA_018713805.1. Lineage (GTDB taxonomy): Bacteria > Bacillota > Clostridia > UBA1381 > UMGS1253 > Aphodoplasma > Aphodoplasma excrementigallinarum. Next base: position 15,072 of record DVOF01000085.1, read on the forward strand.
ATTTTTTGACAGGGGGCAGGTTTTATGTTTGGCGAGTACATGTGGCAAAGATTTTGTTTTACCGGCGATGTGGAGGACTATCTGGTATTGAAGGAAACGGAGCTTGAGGAAGAGGGGTTTTTGGAGCAGGACGCGCCCGCCCGGCTCGTGCTGGCGTAGCGCATCGGAATACTGGGAAGGGGCCGCGTCTGCGGCCCTTTTTGCAAATTGGGGGCAAAATGCGTGGAAAAAATCGTAACGAACGGGCTTGTGACCCGGCAGGTCAACTATGGCGAGGCGGACCGCATCTTACATATCTTTACAGAAGAGCTTGGGATTGTCAGTGTACTTGCAAAGGGTGCGCGCAAGTACAAGTCCCACCAGGGCGGCGCGGCGCAGCTGCTCTATTACGGCCAGTTTACGCTTGCGCCCGGTAAGGGGATGTACCGCATGCAGGGCGCGTCCGTTTTGGAGAGCTTTTTTGCGCTTTCCCAGGACATTGAAAAGCTGGCGCTGTGTACGTATTTGTTTGACGTGACGGCCGCGTTGGTGCAGGAGCAGATACCCGATCGGGCGGCGCTGTCCCTGCTTTTGAACACGCTCTATATTTTAGCCAACAAAGACCGCCCCCTTGCGCTTGTCAAGGCGGTGTACGAGCTGCGCCTGCTGTCGCTGGAGGGCTTCCGGGCGAACTGCGGCGCATGCAGCAGGTGCGGGGAGCGCGAGGGGCTGTTCTACTTTTCCAATGGAGCGGGCGGCGTTGTCTGCCAAAGCTGTGCCGCGCCCGGGGACACGCCCCTTTCTGCGGCGGCGCTGTCCGCCCTGCGGTATATATTGGACGAGCCATCGGAGCGGATATTTTCGTTTTCTCTGCCGGAGGCGGAGCTGCAAGCGCTCGGCGCAATCAGCGAAAAGTTCCTCCTGTACCAAGTTGAACGCAGTTTTCCATCGCTCAATTATTATAAACAAATCAAAGGTCAGGCCAACGCCTGATCTTTTTTGATAAAAAGTGAAAAACTGCTTTACTTTTTTAGCGAAATGAAGTATAATAATGCTTGTTACCCCGCGCACAACCGTGCGTAAGTACATATTTTAAGGAGATGTATGAAATGAAGAAATTAATGGCAGCTATTTTGGCCGGCGTGCTGGCGGTTTGCTTTGTCCTGAGCGGCTGCGGCGGAAACGAAACGGCGGACACACAGGCAGAAGCAGACCAGTCCTTGCAGCAGGTGCTCGACAAAGACGAGCTCGTGGTTGGGCTGGATATTGCGTTCCCGCCGATGGGCTTCCAGGACGAAAACAATGAGATTGTCGGCTTTGACGTAGACCTTGCAAAAGAGGTCGGCAAGGTTTTGGGCGTGAACGTTCAGCTCAAGCCGATCGACTGGAAATCCAAAGAGATGGAACTTAAGAGCGGCAAGGTCGATGTACTTTGGAACGGGTATACGATCACGGACGAGAGAAAGAAGGAAGTGCTCTTCAGCGACCCGTATCTGGCAAATAAGCAGATTATTATCGTAAAGGCTGATTCGCCGATTCAGGCGAAAGCCGATATTACGTCCGGCAAGGTTGGGCTCCAGACGGGCTCGACGGCGGAGGACGCTATTAAAGCAGACCCGATTTATGACCAGATTAAAGGGAATTTGATGATGTATGACGACAATAACACGGCGATGATGGACCTCGACGCAGGGCGCGTAGAGTCGGTTGTTGTGGACGAAGTCGTTGGCAAGTACTACCTGTCCAAGCACGAGGGCCAGTACCGGATTTTGGACGAGGACTTTGGCGACGAGCAGTACGGCGTAGGGTTCCGTCTTGAGGATCATGCTCTGCGCGACGCGGTGCAGGAGGCGCTCGATACGATTAAAACGAACGGCGTTGGCGACGAAATCAGCGAAAAATGGTTCGGCGAGCCCGGCCTGATGCTGTAAGCAAAAGCAAGCTGGAGGGAAGGGCGCACGGCGCGCCCTTCTTCCGCTTATGCGTACTGTTCGGTATTAATTTGTAAGGAAGGGATCGCTATGGAACGAATTGCCGCGGCATGGGATTACTTCTGGCGCGTATCGGCCAATATCAGCGACGGCCTTGGCGTGACGCTCGGGCTTTTTGCGCTTACGCTTTTATTTTCCATCCCGCTCGGGCTTATCATATCGCTCGGGGCAATCAGCCGGTTCAAACCGATTGCATGGCTGGTGAAGTTTTACATATGGCTGCTGCGCGGTACGCCGCTGCTTTTGCAGCTTTTGTTTGTGTATTTTGGGTTGCCGCTTCTGTTTGGGCTTAACATTGACAACTTTGCGGCTGCGGTCATTGCATTTGTGCTCAACTATGCGGCGTATTTTGCTGAGATTTTCCGTGCGGGTATCCAGTCGATCGACAAGGGACAGTTCGAGGCGGCGAAGGCGCTCGGCCTGTCGAGCGGGCAGACCATGTGGCGCGTCGTGATCCCGCAGACAATCAGCCGTATTTTGCCGCCGGTGGGGAACGAGTCGATTACGCTGGTGAAGGACACCTCGCTTGTGTCGATCATCGCGTTGTCGGACATCATGCACCAGACGCGCACGATCGTCATGCGGGAGGCGAGCGTTGCGGCGTTTGTCGTTGCGGCGGTGTTCTATCTGGTTATGACGTTTGTTTTGACGAAGCTGTTCGATTATCTGGAAAAACGCTTCTCCAAAAGCGAACGGTTTGAAAATTAAACAGGCTTTTGCCTGTTTTTTTATTGGCGGCAGGGCGATCGGAATTGAAAAGTTTTCCTTGCTGTGGTACAATAGAGTTAAATTGTGAAAGAGAGGAGAGGAAAATGGAAACGATCAAATTTGAACGGTCAATCGCGGTGAAAAAGGATGTCGACGTTTTTGTTGCCGGAGGCGGGCCGGCCGGCGTTGCGGCGGCTGTCACGGCGGCGCGCCTGGGCGCACGCGTCTTTCTGACCGAGCGGGGGCAGTGCTTCGGCGGCGCGGCGGCGCTGACGCTCGTTCCGGCGTTTATGCGCTTTTCCGACGGGGAAAACTTTGTGAGCGGCGGCATCGGGCGCGAGATTTTTGACGCGCTGTATGGGAAGGACACGCCCTATACGGAAAAGGAATATTCGATCGACATTGAGGCGCTCAAGCGCATTTACGACAACATGATGGAGGAAAGCGGCGCGGGCTTTCTGTTCTCTTCCGAGGTGATTGGGATTGAGTGCGGCGCAGACGGCGCGATCGAGTATGCGGTCGTGAAGGGGAAGGAGTCGCTCTACGCCGTACGGGCAAAGGTGTTTATCGACACGACGGGCGACGGCACGCTCGCGGTGTGGAACGGTGCGCCATACGAAAAGGGCGACGGCGACGGGGCTATGATGCCCGGCACGCTATGCACCATATGGAACAACATCGATTGGAGCCGCGCGGTGGTCGAACTGGGGCGTGACCCGGACAACCGCTGCCTGCCGCAGGCGTTTGCCGACGGCGTCTTTACAGTCAAGGACCCGGGCCTGCCCGGCATGTGGCGCTTCCGCGACGATTTGGGCGGCGGCAACATCGGCCATGTGTTCGGCGTGGACGGCACGGACGAGGAATCGCTCACGAAGGGCGTGATTGACGCGCGCCGCAGGATGCCGGAGTACGAATACTACTACCGCCACTACCTCGAGGGGTATGAGAACGCGCGGATTGTCGTGTCCGGGAGCGAGCTTGGCATCCGGGAGAGCCGCCGCATTTTGGGCGAGCGTGTGCTCTCGGTGGAGTCGTACTTTTCACACGAGGTGTTCGACGACGAGATTGGGCGGTATTGCTACCCCATCGACCTGCACGCTTCCGCCATTGGGAAAAAGGAGAAGCTCGACGGCATTTACGAACAGGATTACGAAAAGGGGCAGAGCTACGGGATACCATACGGGTGCCTGCTTCCGAAAAACACGAAAAACCTGCTTGTCGCGGGACGGACGATCAGCACCGACCGGGAGATGATGGGCTCAGTACGCGTCATGCCGTGTTGCTATATCACCGGCATGGCGGCGGGCGCCGCGGCGGCGCAAGCCACGGCGCAGGGGTGCAGCGTGCGCGGCGTGGACGTAAAGCAATTGCAGAAAACGCTCAAGTCGCTGGGGGCGTTTTTGCCGAACTGCGAATAAAAAAGACGGGTCATTGCCCGTCTTTTTCTGTGTCCGGCAGCGGCATCCGCCTGCCGGACAGGCCGAGCACATCGTCGGCCGATACGTGGTAAAATTTGCATAATGTGACCAGATGCTCAATGGGGAGATGGCATTCACCGCGTTCATATTTGGAATACATGATTCGTGATACGTAGAGCAGTTTTGCCACTTTTTCCTGTGAAAGATCGCAATCCTCCCGCAATACCCTAAGCCGTTCCTGATACGTCATGACAACACCTCCTTTGCCATAAGGATAAAATATTTTGCAAAAGGAGGTGAGATTTTATCTTTGCCGAGATATTTTTTTTATTTTTCCCTGTAATCG
>DVOF01000086.1 GCA_018713805.1 Candidatus Aphodoplasma excrementigallinarum
GCTTAATGTCAATATAGAGTTTACGTGTGTTATCAAAATGTAACATAGTTGTCATGTTTTTGACGTATAACGGCGCGATCGTCATCAGGCCGCGCACTTTGATATGCGCCATCCCGGACGCCGCCTCCGCAAGCGCGTAGGTATCCTCCACGCTGGCGCCGAACTTCGTTTCCTCGCCGGAGGTGTTGACCTGGAGCAAAATATTTGCCATAACGCCTTTTTTGGCTGCCTGCTTTTCGATTTCCGCCAATAAATGCAGCGAGTCGACCGACTGGATTAATTCCACCTTGTCGATGATGTACTTTACTTTGTTCGTCTGAAGGTGCCCAATGAGGTGCCATTCCTTCGGATGGACTTTGTCGTACTTATCGCACAGCTCCTGCACCCGGTTCTCCCCAACCGCCGTAACGCCGCACGCAAGCGCCGCCGCCATGTCCTCCACGCCAAAATTCTTGGTGACGCAGATCAGCTTGATTTCCTCCGGGCTGCGCCCCGCCTTCTGCGCGGCATTGGCAATTCGTTCCCGCACACGCTTCAAATTTTCCGCAATGCTCATTTCCCGTTCTGTCATAGAACCGCTTCCTTATCCATTGATTTAATTGATTAGTTTCCCCGGCTCGATATCCTTTCCTTCTACGATTACCGGGTCATAAAGTTTCAAATATCCGGTTTCTTCACTTTTATCTACAATAGCCATCTCATCGTCCCGGTATAGCACGTCCACCTTCCGGAAGCGTGCCACGCCGTCCGTGTTGACAAACACACCCGTTTCCTCCTCAATCACGCGCAGCGCGCTGGCCGGCACCTTCAGCCCCTCGTAGTTGCCCTTGATGATTTCCGCCTCTACGCTTCGCTCGCTGTATATCCCTTTTATGTAGTTCCGCGAGGAAAATACGACAAGCACATTGCCGTTCGACTCCTCCGAAACCGTCTCAATCTCGATCGGGACTGCATCTGCACTAAGCTCCGGAATGCGGACCTGCAGCGAGCCGCCCCATCTCGACTGGTTCGTCTCCGCTTTTTCGACTGCCGCGGCCGTCTCGGCGCTCATGGAAACCGCAAGGTACCAGATGCCGTTGTCTACCGTTTTGCAAACGTCTTCCCCAGCGTTATAGTGGTCCTGGACCGTATTACGCTTTGGGATACTGAGGCCGTTGAACTCATCCACCCCCATAGCCATGACCGCCTCCGGCGTCAGGATGGATTCACAGCCGTCCACCCCGGCGATGTAGACCCCCGCAGCAGTAGAATAGATGTCGCGCTTTGCAGAGTTGATGCTGCCTTCGATCTGCTGCCGCTGCGCATACAGCCCATCAAGCGCGCTCTGGCGCGGGCTTTCCGCGCCGGACACCTCCTGCTGTGTGCTAATCAGTTTCTCCAGCTCCTGTTTGATGATTGCAATCCCCGCCAGGTCGTGTGAAACCGACGCGTCGACAAGCTCGTCAATGCTCGCCTTGACCCGCGTTTCGATCGTCGCGATGTCAGACCCAAACACCTCCGCCTGCGACGTTGCGCTCTCAAGCTGCTTAATCTTTTCATTTACATTGTCAAGCTCGACCTTCAGATTGCTGTCGATTCCGTCCGTGTAGACCGTGGCGATCTTTGTCCCGTTCGACACGCGCGCCTCGTCGCTGACAGCAGACTGCAAACTCCCGCCCGTGTCCGACTTATACACAGTTTCATTGCGGACAAGCACGCCGGACGCCGTCACCGTATCCTCATACGCCGCCGGGTATGCGGTTTCCGTTTCCACCGGCTGGTGCATAAAAAAGCGTACGCCCCATATCACGGCGGCAACCGCCACTATAATATAAATCCATATATACTTTCTCATTTGCACGCCTCCACAAGGCTGTTAAACTGCTATTATTTTATCATAATCCAAACCAGAAAACAAGCCCATTTCCCATACAACCGGTATGCCGGCGCAGTAAATCGAAGTTGACTTATAAATAAGGTTATAGTAAAATAAAACTAATTTCAGAAAAAGGAGGAACCGGCAATGAATCCGGAAACTTTACAATTTGCAGTCAAAAAAACACAGGAACTGATAAACGCGCCGACGTGCAGCAAGGAAACAAAGGAAGCTGCGCAGGCGTGGCTGGCCGCCGTTGGGACGGACAAGGAAGCGAGCGAAACGGAAGCGTATATCCGCGAGCTTGAAGCGGACATTATGCCGCTTGACAACCTGATTGCCTTTTCCGAATCTGACGACGGGGCGCGTGTTTTTGGAGCTGACAAGGCAAAGCAGGTTGCGGCGCACGCCAAAGAGCTTAAAGCCGCAGGCGAAACCTACTGCGACTGCCCGGCCTGTGCCATCGCTGCGGAAATCCTTGCAAAAAAGGACAGCCTTCTGTAATCAACCTGAAAAACAAATTAAAAAATCACTGCCGGTTGGCAGTGATTTTTTGTTCTGGATATTTACGCTTCCAAAAAGTCGAGCGGAACCTTGCCTGCATCTGTCCACAGCCGCTCAATGTCGTAAAACTCGCGCGTTTCCTCCAAGAAAATGTGTACGACCACATCGCTGTAGTCAAGCAAAATCCAGGTCGCAACATGGTAGCCCTCTGTGTGTACGGGCGTATAGCCCAGCTCCGCGAGCTTCTCCGTCACTTCGTCGGCCATGGCCTTGACCTGTGCGGCCGAGCCGCCGCTCGCAATCACAAAATAGTCGCTGATACTCGTCAGCTCCCCGACCTCCAGCAGCGTGATACGCCGCCCTTTTTTGTTGTCCAGACACTCTGCGATTTTCTTCGCCTTGTCAATCGCCTGCATGGCTCCACCTCCGTAATTCCTTTTTATCATATCCGATTTCCGTATCTTTTTCAAGCGTTTTATCGTTTTTTCGTCAAAAACCAGTTCCACGCATGCACCGTGTCCATGTGCATCATACGCCCGCGGTCGACTATGCTTTTGATAGAGATTTCCAGCGCATAGCGCATTGCCGCGTCCAAATCCGTTTTACAGAGCGCACGCAGCTCCGCAAGTCCTGTAAACGGCTCCTTGTCCCGGTTCGGCTCTGTAAAATCCGCCAAGTAGAGCACCTTGTCGAGCGGCCCCATATCGGCCTTCCCCGTCGTATGGCACCGGATGGCGGAAAGGATTTCCTCATCTTCTATCCCATACTCTGCCCGCGCGAGCGCCGCGCCGAGGTACTGGTGCACCAAGCCAAACGACTGCCTGCTCACCTCGTCGAGCGCAACGCCATATTTATCGCACAACTGATACGCTTCTTCCTGCGCAATGTTCTTTGCACAGTCGTGCAGGATGCCTGCAACCCGCGCCTGCTCGACATCCATGCCAAAGCGCGCCGCCATCTCCCCCGCCGTTTCCATCACGCCGAGCGAATGCTCGTAGCGTTCCGGCTTGAGCGCGGCCTTCAGCTTTTCCATCGCCGCAGCGAAATCAAATGTCCCCATGTTCTCACTCCCTGTACATTCCATGCTCGTTGATAAACGCAAGCACCGGGTCGGGCAAAAGATAGCGCGCGCTTTTCCCTTCCCGGATCATATCGCGGATAATACCGGATGATATCTCCAGCTCCGGCGAGTGTACGTAGTAGACTACCGCGCCGAACCGCTCTTTCAAAAAGGCAATTTTGCGCTCAATGTCCGACGTAAAGCCGCCGCGCCCAATGACCGCAAACGAACAGAGCCGCAGCAGATCGGCCGCCCGGTACCACCGCTCTACATAGTCGAGCGAGTCCTCGCCAAATATAAATACCAACTCGTCATCTGGATACAGCGTCTTAAAATGCTCCACCGTTTCCACGCTGTAGGAGGGCGTCGGCTTTTTTGTCTCATAGTCCGACGCTTCAAAGCGCGCATTCCCGGCAACGGCAAGCTTTATCATCTCATAGCGCCGCAGCGCGTCCGTCGCGACCACCGATTTATGCGGCGCGACCCCAACTGGAATAAAAATCACCTTTTCAAGCCCGAGCGAATCCAGGCATAACTGCCCCATAAAGAGGTGCGCGTAATGCACCGGGTCGAATGTGCCGCCCAGAAGGCCAATTTTTGCCATAGCTATCCCCCGCAACCCTATTTTTTCGGAAGTTCGATCTGCTTTTTGTTGCGCGACTCCCGGTAGAGCACGATTTTTGAGCCGATCGCCTGCACCGGCTCCGAGCGCGTCAGGCGTGCCAGCTCGTTCACCGTTTCACGCGCGTCTAAAAACGACGACTCCAGCAGATGTATTTTGATCAGCTCGCGCGCTTCGAGCGCATCGCTGATCTGCTTTACAACATTTTCCGTGAGGCCATCCTTCCCAATCTGGTAAACCGCAACGAGCGGGTTTGCCAGCTTGCGCAGATAGGCCCGTTGTTTACTTGTAATCATATCTCCCTCCGAATTATTCGCGCTCTGAAAGCGTTTTACCGCACATAATCAAACTCAATTTCGTACAGGCGCACCGTGTCGCCCTCCTGGATACCGCGTTTCTCGAGCGCGTCAATCACGCCCCTGCGGCGCAATGCACGCTGGAAGTAGTTAAACGATTCATCATCGGCCAGATTCGTCGAGCCGACCAGATTCTCCACCCATGTGCCTTCGACAACGTAGACGCCATTTTCGTTCCGGATGGTAAACGGCGTTTCCTCTGCCACTTCCTCCAGCATCGGTTCCGGCTCAAACGTTTCCACCGGCGGAAGCGCGGCAAGCTGCGCCGCAACATGTGCCATCAGCTCCGCGACGCCTTTTTTTGTCGCGGCAGAAATCGGGAATACGCGATAGCCGCGCGTCTCCATTTCCTGCAAAAACGCCTGATACGCCGCCTCATCCTGGATGATATCTGTTTTGTTCGCCGCCACGACCTGCGGCCGCGACGCCAAAACCTCGTCGTAATTTGCAAGCTCCTGATTGATTTTGTCAAAGTCCTCGATCGGATTCCGCCCCTCAATGCCGGACACATCCACTACATGGATTAGCAGGCGCGTCCGCTCTACATGGCGCAGAAAGTCGTGCCCGAGCCCGACACCCTCGCTCGCCCCTTCGATCAGGCCGGGAATATCCGCCATCACAAAGCTGCCTGAGCTGCCGTACTTCCCGAGCTCGACCACGCCGAGGTTCGGCTCCAGCGTTGTAAAGTGATAGTTTGCAATTTTCGGTCTTGCCGAAGTTACAGACGACAGAAGCGTCGACTTCCCAACGTTCGGAAAGCCCAAAAGCCCAACGTCCGCAATCAGCTTCAGCTCCAGCTTCAACTCGCGTTCCGCGCCCTTGAGTCCGCTTTTGGCAAAACGCGGCACCTGCCGCGTCGGTGTGGCGAAGTGCGTATTCCCCCAACCGCCGTTGCCGCCGCGAAACAGCACGACGCGCTCATTTGGCGGCGTCATGTCCGCCATCAGCCGGTTCGTCTCCGCGTCGCGGATGAGCGTGCCCGCCGGGACTTTGATGATCAGCGGCGGCGCATCCTTGCCGGAGCATTTCCCGCCGCGACCATCGCCGCCGTTTTCGGCAACGTATTTGCGCTTGTAGCGGAAGTCCGCCAGCGTCGAAATCGACGGATCGACCTCGAATACCACGTCGCCGCCGCGACCGCCGTCGCCGCCGTCCGGGCCGCCCGCGGCCACGTACTTTTCCCGATGGAACGACACCGCGCCGTTGCCGCCGTTGCCGGCCTTTACATAAATTTTCGCTGTATCAAAAAACATAATTTTCATCCTCTACGCTGTTTACTGCTTCGATATCGTTTAAATTTCCACATCAAAAAATTGTTCCTGAAAAACTGTCGTTAAACAAAAATCTCAGACAAAAGTCTGAGATTTTGAAATCAAACTGTATACACGCTGCACTGTTTCTTGTCTCTGCCTTTTCTCTCGAACTTAACCTTCCCGTCGATCAAAGCAAAGAGCGTGTCGTCACTCCCGATCCCAACGTTGTTGCCGGGATGGATTTTCGTGCCGCGCTGACGAACCAAGATGTTTCCCGCAAGAACGAACTGCCCGTCCGCACGCTTTACGCCCAGACGTTTCGACTCGCTGTCGCGGCCGTTCTTGGTCGATCCCATACCTTTTTTATGTGCCATGTAACTACACCTCAGCTTTCAAACAATAGTAATATTCCCAAAAATCACAAGATTACGCGTTGATCTTCTCGATCTGCAGCTTCGTATAGGGCTGTCTGTGGCCCTGCTTTCTGCGGTATGTCTTCTTCGGCTTATACTTGAACACGATGACCTTCTTGCTCTTCGCCTGACGAAGCACCTTCGCCGTAACGGTCGCACCCTCAACGAGCGGACTGCCAACCTTTACCTCCTCGCCGCCGATCGCAAGCACCTGGTCAAACGTGTACGTACCGTCAACCTCAGCGTCGAGCTTCTCGACAAAAATCGTGTCGCCTTCTGCCACTTTGTACTGCTTACCGCCTGTCTTGATAATTGCGTACATGGTCGCACCTCCTTATAAATGAAGTCACGCTAATACGGGTACCGCGCCCAGCAGGCCCAGATTTAAAACCCTTCTTATGCGGTTACCGCTACATTATACTATAACAGGAATCGTCTGTCAACACTTTTTAAAGCGATTTTTCTGCAATCTCTTTGGAAACCGCCGCAATGAACGCATCTACCGGCATGCTGCCCTTGTCGCCGTCTTTGTGTGCGCGCACGGAAACCGTTCCAGTTTCCTCCTCCTTATCGCCGGCAATCAACATATACGGCACCTTTTCAAGCTGTGCTTCGCGGATTTTGTAGCCAATCTTTTCGTTGCGGATATCCAGTTCTGCACGAATCCCAGCGTCATGCAGCTTCTTTGCAACCGACTCTGCATAGGCGATATGCTTTTCTGAGATGGCGAGCACCTTCACCTGCACCGGCGCAAGCCACGTCGGGAACGCGCCTGCAAAATGCTCTGTCAAAATACCGATAAACCGCTCGATCGACCCAAATACCACACGGTGAATCATGACCGGGCGGTGCTTCTGGTCGTCTGCGCCGACGTACTCCAGCTCAAACCGTTCCGGAAGCTGGAAGTCAAGCTGGATCGTACCGCACTGCCACGTACGGCCGAGGCAGTCCTCCAGGTGGAAGTCGATCTTCGGCCCGTAGAACGCGCCGTCGCCCTCATTGATGACAAACTCTCTCCCCATTTCGGAGAGCGCGTCCTTGAGCGCGTTTGTCGCCATTTCCCAGTCAGCCTCGTCGCCCATGTGGTCCTCCGGCATAGTCGACAGCTCAATGTGATACGGGAAGCCAAACATCGAATATACCTTATCGATCAGCTCGCAAACGCCCTTGACCTCATCCTTGATCTGGTCGCGCGTCATAAAGATATGCGCGTCGTCCTGCGTAAAGCAACGCACACGCATCAAACCGTGGAGCGCGCCGGACAGCTCATGGCGGTGTACCAGACCAAGCTCGCCAATGCGGAGCGGCAGCTCCCGGTACGAGTGCAGCTGCGATTTATAGACGAGTATGCCGCCCGGGCAGTTCATGGGCTTGACCGCAAAGTCCTCGTCGTCAATGACAGTCGTGTACATGTTGTTTTTATAGTGGTCCCAATGGCCCGACCGCTCCCACAATTTGCGGTTGAGCATGATTGGCGTGGAAATCTCCTGATACCCCGCCTCCTGATGGATCTCGCGCCAGAAGTCGATGAGCTGGTTTTTCAAAACCATGCCCTTTGGCAGGAAGAACGGGAAGCCCGGCCCCTCCTCCGTCATCATAAACAAGCCAAGCTCCTTGCCGATCTTGCGGTGGTCGCGCTTTTTCGCTTCCTCGAGCCGCTGCAAATGCTCGTTAAGCTCGTCCTTCGTCTTAAATGCCGTACCATAGATACGCTGGAGCATCTTGTTTTTCTCGCTCCCGCGCCAGTACGCGCCCGCCACGTTCAAAAGCTTGAACGCCTTGACCTTGCTCGTATAATTCACGTGCGGGCCGGCGCACAGGTCAGTAAACTCGCCCTGCTTATAGAAGGAAATGACCGCGTCGTCCGGCAGGTCGTTGATCAGTTCCACCTTGTACGGCTCGTCCTTCATCAGCTCGAGCGCCTCTGCGCGCGGCAGCTCAAACCGCTCGATTTTGAGGTTTTCTTTGACAATCTTTTTCATCTCCGCCTCAAGCTTTTCCAAATCCTCCGCCGTGAAGGCCTGCGGCGCGTCAAAATCGTAGTAAAATCCGGTGTCGATCGCCGGGCCGATTGCAAGCTTCGTGCCCGGGAACAGCCGTTTCACCGCCTGCGCCAGCACGTGCGACGCACTGTGGCGGATTGTTTGCAGTTCATTCATGTTTTCACTCATGTCTCATCTTCCCATCCTTAAAAATATAAACCTATGCCACTGCTCCTTATACAGTATAAACCAGATTTATATAATTATAGACGATACCGCCCGGAATGTCAAGCCATCGGCCGGAAAATCCGCCGCACAGGCACGCCCCCTTCGAAGAACAAAAAAAACGCACAACCGGCACTTGCCAGTCACACGTTCATTGTTAAAAATATGGTGGGAGTTACAGGGCTCGAACCTGTGACCCTCTGCTTGTAAGGCAGATGCTCTCCCAGCTGAGCTAAACTCCCACAATTTGGTGACCCATAAGGGAATCGAACCCTTGTTTCCGGCGTGAGAGGCCGACGTCTTAACCGCTTGACCAATGGGCCTTATCTGAAAAATCAGTCCCTCTTCTGAACTGACGAAAGTTAGTATACCATGCCTTTCCCGGCTTGTCAACACTTTTTTGAAAAAAATATCGTTTATCTGTCCCCTGCGTTTCTTTTTCCGCGCTATAAAATAATAACATTTCTAAAAAATATCATAACATTTCATCTTTGCTTCTGCGCCGTGTTATGATACGATCGTTTTAATTGGAAAATAAATCCCGAAAGGATGTGGACACCACACATGAAAGTAACCGACATCAAGCCCTTTGTCGTCGACTGCTTCCGCACGAACTGGGTATTTGTAAAAGTGTATACCGACGAAGGCATCAGCGGCGTCGGCGAGGCGACGCTGGAGTATAAGGAAAAGGCGCTGCTCGGCGCGCTCGAGCATATCCGCGACTATCTTGTCGGGCAAAACCCGCTTAACATCGAAAAGCACTGGCACGCCATCTACCGCGACGCGTACTGGCGCGGCGGCGCAGTCCTGATGTCTGCACTGTCCGCCGTTGAGATGGCGCTCTGCGACATATTGGGCAAGCATTTGCAGGTTCCAGTGTACCAGCTTTTGGGCGGCAAGGTAAACGACCGGGTACGGATCTATGTAAACGGCTGGTTTGCGGGCGCAAAAACGCCGGAGGAGTTCGGCAAAAAGGCGAAAGAAGCTGTCAAGCGCGGCGTGACCGCGCTCAAGTGGGACCCCTTCGGGAAAAGCTACCTCGAAATCTCGAACAAAGACCTGTCGACCGCCCTTGCCTGCATAGATGAAGTGCGCAGAGCCGTCGGCAGCGAGGTGGATTTGCTGATCGAGGGGCACGGCCGCTTCAACGTGCCGACCGGCATCAAAATCGCAAAGGAATTAGAACAGTTCCGCCCCATGTGGTTCGAGGAGCCGACCCCGCCGGACAATCTCGACGCGCTCAAAGCCGTCCGCGACAAGTCGCCGGTTGCCATCGCCGCCGGCGAGCGGCTCTACACGCGCTACGACTATCGGAACCTGTTTGAGCAGCGGGCGGCGGACTATGTCCAGCCGGACATTTCCCACGCGGGCGGTATTTTGGAGCTGAAAAAGCTTGCGGCAATGGCGGAGGCATACTATATCCCCTTTGCGCCGCACAACCCGTCCGGCCCGGTTGCTAACGCGGCGACACTGCAGCTCGCCGCAAGCTGCCCGGGCTTCTCCATCCTCGAAATCATGTACAGCGACGTTGCATACCGCAGTACGATTACAAACGAGCAGCTTTCCTATGCAGACGGATATATCGCCATCCCGGATAAGCCGGGGCTTGGGATAGAGCTCCATGAAGAAGCGTGCGCAGCGCACCCTTACCAGCCGCACACGCTCCGGCATTACACCGGTGCTCTGACGGACATCCGCCCGGCAGAAACCGCATTTTATTTTTAGGAGGAACAAGTATGAAACAATCTGTTTTGGTTACAGGGGCGACAAACGGCACCGGCTATGCCATTGCCGCGCGGTTCGCACGCGAGGGCTACGACGTATTCATCACCAGCCGGGAGCAGGCGCGCGCAGAGGAGGCGGCAGAGCGTCTGGCAGCGGAGTATCCCGTACAGGCGTACGGCTACGGGCTCGAGCCGGGGAGCGAAGCGCGCGTGACCGATCTGTTCGAGGATATCCGCCAAAAGGGGTATCTGCTCGACACAATTGTGCTCAATGCGGCAAACCTGGGCATCAACCAGGATACGCTTACCGTCCCGTTTGAGAAATTTATGGAAGTAATCAATACGAACATGGGGTGGAATTTCCTGCTCGCGCGGGAGGCTGCGCTGCAAATGAAGCAAAAGGGCAAGGGCGCGGTCGTGTTTATCACCTCCAACACGGCCTACCGCGCAATCCCGGCCCGCGTGGCCTACAGCGCGTCAAAAAGCGGAATCCTCGGCATGAGCCGCGCGCTCGCGCTCGACCTCGGCCCTTATGGAATCCGGGTCAACTGCGTCCTGCCCGGCATGATCAAAACCGACCGCTGGCTCAATAACTACAACGACTGCCGGAACGCGCCGTCCAACTATACGCCGCTCGGCGATATCGCAGAGTTTGACGACATTGCAAACGCGGCGTGGTATCTGGGCAGCGACCAGGCGCGGAACACGACCGGCGCAGAGCTGACCGTCGACGGAGGCAACATGATCCAGCTCTACCCCATCATCCCGCAGGAAGGCGGCGCAGGCAAATGAAAATCACATGGATTGGGCAGGCGGGGCTGCTTTTCGAGACCGGCGGGGTTACGACCCTGATCGACCCCTACCTCTCCGACAGCGTAAAAAAGGTAAACCCCGCCAACTACCGGCGCGTACCGGTGGAGGAGCGGCTCTTTGACGTCCGGCCGGACGTGCTGGTGTGTACGCACGACCACCTGGACCACTTTGACCCGGAAACCGTTTCCCGTTTTCTCCGCGGAGGCGGCGTGTGTATGCTCTGCCCCGCAAGCGTATATGAGAAGGCGCGCACCTACGGAGGAGACAACAACTATGTCTTATTTAACCGCCACACGGAGTGGACGCACGGCAGCATCCGGTTCCGCGCGGTAAAGGCGGAGCATTCCGACCTTAGCGCCATCGGCGTTATCATTGAAGCGGAGGGGAAAACCTGTTACATCACGGGCGACACGCTGTATAATACGGAAATTTTTTCTGACCTGCCGGACAAGGTCGACGTGCTGTTCCTCCCCATCAACGGCGTGGGAAACAACATGAACATGGCAGACGCGGCGCGGTTTGCTGCGCGTGTCGGCGCGGCGCACACCGTCCCGCTCCACTTTGGGATGTTCGACGCGCTCGACCCGGAGCAGTTTTGCTGCCCGAACCGGCACATCCCGGTTCTGTACCAGCCGTTTCCATTTTAAATATAAAAAAGAAAAAGGACGCAAAACCGCGTTCTTTTTCTTTTTGTGTTGAACCGGGCGGCAAAAAATGTTATACTGGGTGTATACTCTAAGAAGAATGAGGTGTTTGGATGAAAGTTAGCGAGTATAATAAAAAGATAATGCGGCAGATGGCGGCGGAGGGCGCCGTCCTGCTGGAAAACAAGGGCGATATCCTGCCCATCCGCGCGGGCGAAACCGTCTCCGTGTTTGGCCGGGTACAGACATGCTACTACAAGAGCGGCACCGGGTCGGACGGCATGGTCAACGTCCAGTACAAGACCGGCATCCTCGATGGGCTGCGCGCAAACGGCGTTCCGCTCAACGAGGAACTCGCCGCAGTTTACGCGGACTGGGTTACGGAGCATCCGTTTGACAACGGCGGGAGCGGCTGGGCGATGGAACCGTGGTTCCAGGAGGAGATGCCGCTCGACGACGCGCTTGTGGAAAAGGCCGCGGAAAACAGCAGCCTTGCGCTCGTCGTAATCGGGCGCACGGCCGGTGAGGACAAGGACAGCAAGGTGGTAGAGGGCAGCTACCTTTTGACGGAAAAGGAAGTCGCCATGATCAAAATAGTGAAAAAGCATTTTGCACGCATGGCGGTCGTGCTCAACGTCGGGAATATCATCGACATGAAGTGGGTCAAGGAGCTCGGCGTTGACAGCGTGATCTACGCTTGGCACGGCGGCATGGAGGGCGGCAACGGCATCGCGGACGTGCTCTGCGGCAAAGTGTCCCCCTGCGGCAAGCTGAGCGATACGATTGCGGTAGACATCAGCGACTATCCATCTACAAAAAATTACGGTGCAAGAGAGCAAAACATCTATCAGGAGGACATCTACGTCGGGTACCGTTACTTTGAGACCTTTGCAAAGGACAAGGTGCTCTATCCGTTCGGATACGGCCTTTCCTATACCGGCTTTACCATCAAGCCCGTTCAGGCAGAGCTGTCCGGCACGGCCGTGACGCTGCGCGCAGAGGTCACAAATACGGGGCATGCAGCCGGGAAGGAAATCGCCGAGGTATACCTCTCCTGCCCGCAGGGGACGCTCGATAAACCGGCAAAGGTGCTCTGCGCTTTTGGGAAAACAGAGGTGTTACAGCCCGGCGAAAGCCAGACGCTCGATTTATCGTTCGACATCAAGGACTTTGCTTCCTATGACGAAACAACTTCTTCCTATATATTGGACGCAGGCGCATATTGCGTCTATCTCGGCGCTAGCGTTGCCGACTGCGCATGCGTTTTGACGGGCGAGCTTGCCTTCCAGACAGTCGAGCAGCTCTCGCAGGCGCTCGCGCCGACGGTCGCGTTTGAGCGGCTAAAAAACGACAACGGTAAAATGGCTTATGTGCCGGTGCGCACGCGTGACTACGATTTGCAAAAACGTATCGAGGACAACCTCCAGCCGGATATCCCGCTCACCGGCGACAAAGGCTACAAGCTCGCCGACGTGCGGGATGGAAAAGTAAGCATGGAGGAATTTATCGCCCAGCTTTCGGCCGAGGATTTGTGCCACATCGTCAAGGGCGAGGGCATGTGCAGCCCGAAGGTGCGCCCCGGAACGGGCGGGGGCTTCGGCGGGCTTACGCCGCGCCTGAGCAGCTTCGGTATCCCGGCGACGTGCGTGTCGGACGGGCCGTCCGGCATCCGCATGGACAACGGCGACACGGCGATGAGTATCGCGGGCGGTACGCTGATTGCGTGCAGCTGGAACCTGCCGCTTACGGAGGAGCTGTTCGTCCAGCTTGGCAAGGAGCTGGCGGACAATCAGATTGAGGCGCTGCTCGGCCCGGGAATGAATATCCACCGCAACCCGCTCAACGGGCGCAACTTTGAATATTTCAGCGAGGACCCCTACCTGACCGGTATGATGGCGGCGGCGCAGACGCGCGGCACGGCAAAGAGCGGTACGACCACGACGCTCAAGCACTTTATGGGCAACAACCAGGAATTTGCGCGCAGCGAGGTCAACTGCATCATCTCCGAACGCGCCATCCGCGAGATTTACCTCAAAGGGTTTGAAATCGCGGTCAAGAAGGGCCACGCCACGGCAATTATGACCACCTACGGCGCGGTAAACGGTATCTGGACTGCGGGCTCGTACGACCTCTGCACGACGATCCTGCGCGGCGAATGGGGCTTTGACGGCTTTGTCATGACAGACTGGTGGTCGAAGATGAACGACGAAGGGGAAGCGCCGAGCGAGAAAAACCTGCGCGCCATGGTGCGCGCGCAAAACGATATCTATATGGTATGCGACGATACGACGACGCGGGAGAGCAACCTGGAAGCGTCGCTTGCAGACGGGCGCCTGAAGCTATGGGAGCTTCAGCGCTGCGCAATGAATCTGTGCCGCTATATTATGCGTTCGAAAGCCATGGAACGTGTAGGGCAGATTCAGCAGCAGAGCGGCGGAGAGGTTGTCTGCGCGCTGCACGACCTTGCTGCGGGGATGGAGTTTGAAGTATCCGTGCCAGAGGATGGCAGCTACCAGATGACGATTGCGTATATATCGGAGCAGTCCGCGCTGGCGCAGACGCCGATCAGTGTTCAAATTGACGGCGAATCTGTTGCAACTTACACGATCAACGGCACGGGCGGTCTCTCGAACCGGCAAAAGCAGCCTGTCACCCTGAAGGGCGGCACGCATACGCTGAAAATCGTCTACAATGGCAACTTTGCAAAGGTGACCGGGCTGACGATCGAAAAATAAATGTAGATAAAACAAAAGCCAGCAGAACAGAATCGTTCTGCTGGTTTTTTATCCTTTATCCAATCAATCCTTTTGTGTACGCAATACTCTTTTTCACCGCCGCGAGGCACTCCCGCTCCGGCGCTTCATATTCAATGGAAATATAACCGTCGTAGCCGTTCTCTTTGAGCAGCGCCACAATCCGCTCCAGCTCCACGACGCCGCCGCCGATGCCGCACCCCAAAAAGTGTTTCCCCTGCGGCGAAACCCAGCCGCCATCCGCAACCTCGACCATGTCCTTGAAGTGGACGTGCCCGATGTCGTCGAGCAGCAGGCGTACCGCCTCGTATGGGTCTGCGCCGACAATGTTGAAGTTGCCCGTGTCCGCCGTCGCCTTCAGGTTCGGGGAGCCGACTGCGTCAAGGATGTATTTGACCTGCTCCGGCCGCCCGGCGAGCACGCCGTGATTCTCCAGGCAGAAATACACGCCCTTTTCCTCCGCCGTTTTGATACATTGGCGGAAGCCATCCACAATCTTTTCCACGCAGTCGTCGTATTGGAGCGTGCCCTCCGCGTCCATGTTGCCCGCAAATACGCGCACAATGTCCGTACCGAAGTACCGGGCTACGTCACAGCACTCCCGCAGGTGCGCAATGCTTTTCTGCCGCTCCTCCTCGCTGCCGAGCACAAACTCGTTCGACGCGGAGTACGACGAAACGCGCATCCCGTTTTTGTCCAGAAACTCTTTTATCTTCGGTAGGTCGCCGTCGCCGACATACATATCGACGAGTTCGACATATTCTACGCCGCATTCTTTAAAAAACTCCATCACCTGATAGATATCCATTTTCCCGTCCGCAATCAGGGGGTGGCAGCTGTACAGGCTCACACTCAGCTTCATATCGCAACTTCCTTTCCGGTCCGTGCGGATTCATACGCCGCGTCGAGAATCTGCATGAGCACAACGCCGTCCTCCGCCGGGTTGATGCATGCCGTCCCGTTTGCCACACAGTCTACAAAATGACGAACCTCCGCCTCGAAAATCGGCGAAAAGCCCTTTGACGGATCTTCCTCATACACCGGCTTGATGTCGGTCAGATAGTCGAACTTCTCGCTGTAGAGCTCCAGCTCCGGCTCCGTCTGCGCGCCCGCCTTGCTGCCGAACACGTCGAGCCAAAACTTCGGCTCCTTCAAATGCGAGCTAAAGCTCGTTTCCACATGCACGACCGCACCGTTGTCAAAGCGAATCATCGCCACCGCCATGTCCTCTACATTGCAGTTTGGGCTGGGGTCCGCCGCCGTATAGCGGTTCATGCCCTTGATGTTCGTGCGCGAGCCAATGCCGCTGTACGTCATACACGAAACCGACACCGGCTTCGGCTTTCCCATCAGATAGCGCGACATGTCAATGATATGTACCCCTAAGTCAATCAGCGGGCCGCCGCCGCTCTTCTCCTTGTCGGCAAACCACCCGAGCGGGTTGCCCGCGCGGCGCAGGCAGCCCGTCGTGATGTAGTAAATATCGCCCAGCTCGCCTGCGCGGATATATTCCTCTAAAAGCTTCACCGACGGCATAAACCGGCGTACAAACCCAATCATAAGCAGCTTATTGCTGCGTTCCGCCGCCTCCTGCATGGCTCTCGCCTCCTGCGCGTTCATCGCCATCGGCTTTTCGCACAGCACGTTGATACCCGCGTCAAGCGCCGCAATCGTCACTTCCGCGTGCGCGCAGTTCCAGGTGCAGACGCTCACCGCGTCGAGCTTCTCCTTTGCAAACATTTCATGATAGTCGAGATACCACCGCGCGAAGCCGTACTGCTTTGCATACTCCTCCGCGCGCCCTTCCTTGATGTCGCACACCGCAACCAGCTCGACATTCTCCATCGCCTGATATACTCTCGTATGCTCATGGCTGAGCGACCCGGCTCCCACAAGCCCGATTCTGATTTTTTCCATTGTTATGCACCTCCGTCGTTTTATTTTACAAAATCGATCCGATATAAATTGAATATGACCCGAACATCCTTCGGCTGCCATTGCTCCGCATAGGAGTAGCAGTATTTCATCCCAATCTTTTTCATCACTTCCCCGCTCGCGGGGTTATGTATGTCGTGCGTGGCGGTGATATACCGGAACCCGTTTTCCTTCAGCCGCGCCAGTACCGCCCCAGCCGCCTCCGTGACGATGCCCCTGTTCCAGTATTCCTTCCGCAGCCCATAGCCGAGGTCGCCGCAGGCGCGCGCGCCGTCGACCCCGCACAGCGAGACGTATCCAACCGCCCGTTTCTCCGGCTTATAGACGATCGCATAGCGGTATGCAACCTCTTTTTTGTACTCGCTCTCCAGCTCCCCGCAGAAAAACGCCTCCGCCTCCAACATGGTCTGAAAAGGAAACCACGGCAAAAAGGTGTTGACTGTCTCGTCACTGTAAATCAGGTACAAATCCTGCAAGTCGTCCCTTGTAAATTTTCTTAGAATCAGCCGCGGCGTTTCCAAAAGCGGCGTATTTTCCTTTTTCATACCCGCACTCCATATCTTACCGTTCTATTTTCTTCTTTAAAAATTCAACCGCCATGGAAATATCTGCGCTCGGGTCCTCGCCCACCTCGCGCTCGATGGTCAAAAATCCGTGATAGCCGACCTCCTCCAACGCGGCAAGGTAACGGTCAAAGTCGACGCTCCCCTGCCCAAGCGGAACCTCTTTAAAATAGTCGTTGCAGTCGAGCAGCTCCTCGACCTCCACATCGCTGCCGTAAATATTGATCGGGTTCGTCTTTTTGAGCATGACGCCATCCTTTGCGTGCGTATGCACGATGTAATCTTTGAGGTTATGCACCGCCGTGACCGCGTCCTCGCCAATCACCATGGCAAGGTTTGCCGGGTCAAGGTTGACGCACAGGTTGCGCGCGGACAGCGAGTCGAGGAACTTTTTCAGCACATGGGACGGTTCCGGCCCGGTTTCGATGGCGAAATAGGCGCCGACCTCCTCCCCATACCGCGCAAGCTCGTCGCACGCTTCCTGCAAAATGTTGTACCGGTCGCACTCCTGTTCCGGCACGACGCCGATGTGTGTCGTCACAACGTCTGTGCCCAGCTCGACGGCCAAATTCATGATGCGCTTCGACTGCTCAACCCGCCCGGCGTTCAGGCTTTTGTCCTGGAAGCCGGGCTTGCCCAAATCGCCGCACAGGGCGCTGATAGTAAGCCCGTTTGCGTCGAGCGCATGCCTGAGTTCCTTGATTTTCTCCGCCGTCATCGTTTCGGGCGTAATCTCCCCGCGCGTCACATAAATCTGCACGCCCTGCGCGCCCACCTTCTGCGCCTGTGCAAGCGCCTCGTAAAGCGGGAGCCGGAACGACTCGAGCATTACACCAATACTGAATCTTGACATGGGAATCCCCCTTTTCATAAAATTTGGTTTATAATAAAATGCGATTCCTGCAATCATCCACAGTATAGCATAACATTTTTTGTTTTTCCCGAATTTCATTGCGGAGAATTAGCATTTTTTTGTGATTATAAATGATTTTATCCTGTATGGAAGCGCAATAATTAGCACAAAATAAACATGCAAACGCAAACACAGGAAAAAAGGAGCAGGCTATGAGAAAAGAAAAAAGACAGACCACGGCCCAGCAAAAGGCGCAGCAAGTCGTAGATGTATATGCATCGAAGGAACAGACAAAAACCGACCCGCTTGGAAGCTGGACCGGCAGGCCGCGCAACGCAAACGAAGTCCCGGTACAGGACGCGGACGACCTGTAACCGGCTTGTACAGGCTGCCTTGTATTGGCAGCCTGTTTGTTACATATTTTTACCTTGTCCCCGCCGCCGCAGAATAAAAAAAACTGCCGCTCCCAATTTCCACACGTTTCTTTTTCTTTTTTCCGTAAAATGTGAACATTTGCA
>DVOF01000087.1 GCA_018713805.1 Candidatus Aphodoplasma excrementigallinarum
CTCCATCACAGCGCGGATTTCCTTGATTCCGCTCGTCACAGCGGAAAAGTCGATAAACGCGGCCTTTGTGTGGTTCGCGATAACGCGCGCGAGCGTCGTCTTCCCCACGCCGGGCGGCCCCCAGAAAATCATGGAAGAAATCTGGTCGCTCTCAATCAGGCGGCGCAGCACCTTCCCCTCGCCCATCAAATGCGTCTGCCCGACGTATTCCTCGATCGTCTGAGGCCGAAGCCGCGCCGCCAGCGGCTGCGCGTTGTCCCGTTCAAAAAGCGTCCGCTGCTCCATCTCACAGCCCCTCGC
Source organism: Candidatus Aphodoplasma excrementigallinarum (assembly GCA_018713805.1). Classification (GTDB taxonomy): domain Bacteria; phylum Bacillota; class Clostridia; order UBA1381; family UMGS1253; genus Aphodoplasma; species Aphodoplasma excrementigallinarum. The sequence continues at coordinate 301 of DVOF01000087.1, forward strand.
TTTCACATAAATCTTTCTGCTGCCAAGCATTTTCGTCTATACAATAAGTATAGCACGGCGCGCACCGGTTTGCAATTCTTTGTTTTACGTCTGTGGAAGCGAGCGTTGTTCCGATTGCTTGATTTTTCGGTAAAACCACGCCGCAACGATCAGCGACACCGTATCCACAATTGGCTGTACAAGCATACAGCCATACAGTGGAAGCAGCGTATCGAGCAGGAACAGAAGCGGGATATCGAGCACGCCCCGCCGCAAAATCGAAGCGATCAGCGCCTCTTTCGCCTTCCCCATCGCCTGGAACTGGATGATCATGGGGTAACCGAGCGACATCATCGGCATCGCTACGACCATAATCCGCAAAAAGTCCGCGCTGTAGCCGATCGTGACAGCGTCGTCAATGAACAGCGCCGCGAGCTGCGGAGCAAAAAGCTCGTAGCAGAGCACGCAAAGCAAAGAAAAGCTGAGCGAGATAATGCACCCAAACCGGAACGCCCGCTGCCTGCGCAGATAATTGTGCGACGCATGGTTGTACGCCAGCATCGGCAGCATACCGTTGGAAACGCCGATTGAGAAGTAAAGCGGGAGCTGGTCCAGCTTTTTGACGATGCCAAGCCCCGCCACCGCCTCGGTCGTATAGCGGGAAACAAACTTCGACTGCGCAGCAATCGCTACCACGGTGAGGGCGTATTGCAGCGCAGAGGGGAACCCTACCGTGAGGATTCCCCGGATATGCTCTTTCGTATGGCGCAAAAGGCGTACGTCAATCCGGACGACCGTTTTGCGCCGTTTGATTTGGATATACAGCAAAAAGTATATGACCGCGGCCACGTTGGACAGCGCGGTCGCAATCCCTGCACCAACGACGCCCAAGCCGAGAAACTGCGGCAAAACGAAAATAGGGTCAAGCAAAATATTCAGCACGCCGCCCATGGATACGCCGAATGCCGCGTGGGCCGCGCTGCCCTCCGCACGTACCAGATTGGCCAAAAGCGTGTTCAAAATCGTAAACGGCCCGCCGACGACAACCACCCATACTGCATACGAAAAAGCGGCAGGGTAGGTCTCCTCGCTTGCGCCGCACAAGGACAGAATCGGATGTGCCAGCGCCAGAAACAAGAGTGAAAACAAGCACCCGCTCAAAAGCCCGCCCCAAAACGAAATCGACGAAATCTGCTTTGCATGCTCAGTCTCCCTACGCCCCAGCGCCTGGGCGAGCATGCTCGCGCCGCCTACGCCGAACAGGTTGGATACAGCCGTCAGCATCACAAAGGAAGAATACACAACCGTAATCGCCGCCGTCTGCTTCGGGTCGTTGAGCATCCCGACAAAGTACGTGTCCGCCAGATTGTAAATCAGCGCAATCATCTGGCTCGCGATGGCGGGGATAATCTGCCGCAGCACGGCCTGTCTGACCGGCATGGTTTCAAATATCTGTATTCTCTTGTCTGTCTTCATATAACCGCTTCCCTTTGCAATGTCCTTGTATGCGATACCGCTCGTTCCCTATCTGATTAGTATAGCAAACTTGTCCAGCGCTGTCAACGCTCTATAGACTCTGCGTTGTGTAAAGGCAAGCATGTTTACGAAGCCCTACTCGAGTTCCGCGCGGATTGTTCCGCCCAGATCGGTCATATATTCCGCGCCTTCCTCCACGCTGCCCAGCGGGACAAGGGAGGAAGAATAGCTGCCGTCCTGATAAAACAGCGCAAGGTTGCCCCACGGCGCATAAATCGTCAGGTCGCCGGCCTTCGGCGCAGTGCCTGCCTCTGTGTTTGACACATCGATTTCCTCCGGCGGGTAGGCAATCTTCTCCGTATTGTTAAAGTCGCTGAATTCCAGCTCAAGCGGAAGCATGTCCGCAAGCCTTTGCGCCGCGTCGTTGTCGCGGAGCCGGATTACAATGTCGCCGCGCCCGGTGATGAGCCTCATACGCGCGGTTTCCGCAGCATCTGTACCCGTCCCGTGAACCCATTCTCGTCCAGCCATGTATCGATCTGCTCCTCGGTCGTCGACGCCGTCCCGCGGAACCCTTCCGTTATGGTGCTGTCCGGGCAAAGCTCACGGATTTTCGACAAACTCCCGCTGATTCCGCTCGAACCGCTGGTACAGAAGGGCATGATCGTCTTTCCGGAGAAATCGTAACTTTCCAAAAACGTCCGCACCGGCGGCGGGCACTGCCCCCACCAGATAGGATACCCCAATATAATGGTATCATACTGCGCCGCGTCTACTGGCAGCGGCTGGATAGCTGGGCGCGCATCCGAGTTAAGCTCCTGATTCGCCCGGCAGCCGTCGTTGTCATAGTTTAGATCCTCGCTCGTATAGGGAACCTCCGGAACGATCTCATAAAGGTCTGCGCCCGCCGCCTGCGCGATTTTCTCCGCTAACGCCTCGGTATTCCCCGTTGCAGAAAAGTATACGACAAGCGCGGAGCTGCTTGCATCAGGCGTTTCCGTCGGAGTGGGCGAAGCCGTGGGCACGGGCGAAGGGTCGCCGGCCTGTGCGCTTTTTGTAATCGTGATCGTCTGCTGCTCCGCGTTCCAATCTACCGCAAACCCGAAGCACTCCGCGATAAACCGGATGGGCATCATCGTACGGTCGTTGATGGAAACAGGTGCAGCGTCGAGCGCATACGCCGTGTCCTGCCAATAGGCGGTCGCGCTGTCAAGCGTCAGCCGGATTGTCCCGTCCTCATACGTGAGCGTAGCAGTTTGGGTCTCCTCGTCCCATGCGACCGTGCCGCCCATTTCTTCTATAATGGCGCGGACCGGGACAAGCGTCCGGTCGTGGTCGATTACGGGAACCGTCCCGCGTCCGGGGTCGATCTCCTTTTCTGTGCCGTTTACCGTCATGATTGGGTTGTCGATTTGCAGCACGAGGGTAAATTCCTCCCCTGCCGCAGGCGTTTCCGCCGCACAGCCCGACATGCACGCGGTCAGCAGGCAGCAGATTGCCAATAAAATGGAAAACGTCTTTTTCATGATAATACCTCCTAATCTTTTTTTCACATCGCAGTAAAAAAATAAAGATGCTCCATATGAAACATCTTTATTATAAAACAAGTGTGTTGAAATGTCTAATGCTTATAATT
>DVOF01000088.1 GCA_018713805.1 Candidatus Aphodoplasma excrementigallinarum
TTTTGTGGTAAAATACACACACTATAAAACGAGAGGATTGCGACATGAAAAAAAACGCTGTGATTTTTGATTTGGATGGAACGATGTGGAACGCATGCGAGCCTGTGCTAATCTCCTGGAATGTGGTGCTGAGGCGGCACGGCCTTCCGGCTGTGAAAAAAGAAACGATCGAGAGCTTCATGGGCAAGACGCTTGGGCAGATCGTATCTTTGTATTTTACGGATATGACACAGGAGGAAGGGCTCAAAATCGCGAACGAATGCGTCCGGGAAGAGGCAAATTACCTGGCCGCACACGGCGCGGCGCTCTATGACGGGCTTGCCGATACGCTCCGGCAGCTGGCGCAGCGTTACGAGTTGTGCCTTGTGAGCAACTGTGAGGCGGGCTATGCTGAGGCGTTTTTGTCGTATCATAAGTTTGAACCGCTGTTTACCGACTATGAATATTCCGGGCGGACGAAAAAAAGCAAGGGGGAGAACATCCGCATGGTGATGGAGCGGAACGGCATTGCAAAGGCCGTGTACGTCGGCGACACGCAGAGCGACTGCGACGCGGCGCGCCAGGCGGGGATTCCGTTTATTTTTGCGTCGTATGGGTTTGGCAGCGTGGATTCAGCGGATGCGGCTGTAGCCGACATTAGGGAAGTGCCGGCGGCTGCCGAAGCGGTTTTTGACAAAATTTGATGAAAGTTGCGGATATTCCCGGATGGCCCCGGCGTATATTTGGCACATGCAGCAGCCAAATTAACACCGAGGAGTTGATGACATGCGAAACAGAACGCCCAAAAGGCGCAAAACAAATTATGTAAGCGATCATGTAGAAGAAATCGACCCCTGCAATGCGAGCTCCGCAATGGACTGTACCGGGCTGATGCCTACGCCGCCGCGCTCGGATGCTGAAGTGGAGTCGTACAAGGCGGTTTACGACTTTGCCCCGCCGGAGGCGGCGGGCGGCGACAATTGACCGCATTTTAAAAGTCCCCGCTCCCTGCGGGGATTTTTTCTTTGGAGCGCGTAGATTTGCCGCGCCCACTTGCCCATGCGGCTTTTTCATGCTATAATGATACAAGTATGGAAACTGATGACGATATGGTGGTTTTGGAGATATGGATAAATATAAACGGCTGGTAAGCAATACGTTCGTATTTGCGATCGCAGCGTTCAGCTCGAAGGTATTAATCTTTTTGATGATGCCCCTATACACCAGGGTTATGTCGACGAGCGATTTTGGCCTGGTGGACGTATTGGTGCAGACGTGCAACCTGCTGATCCCGTTTGCCACAATTGGAATCAACAATGCGATTATCCGGTTTGGGCTGGAACGGTCTACGAGCAAAAAGGGTGTGTTCACGATCGGCCTGATGACGATCCTGCTCGGATTTATCATCATGGTCTTATGTGACCCGCTCATTTCAAAAGTGACGGTGCTGCAAGGGTATACCGGATATTTGTACCTGTTTGTGCTTGCGTCTGCACTCCACGGCCTGTGTTCGCAGTTTGCGCGCGCAATCGGCTATGTGCGCTTCTATGCAATCGACGGCGTGTTTTCCACCGTTTTGACCATTGTGCTCAATATCCTGTTCCTCGTTGTGTTCCGGTGGGGGATAGTGGGATACATATTATCGACGATCATTACGGACTTTACCTGTGCTATTCTGGTCTTTCTGCTGACGCGGCTGCACCGGTTTATCAGCTTTAAAAAGGTCACAAAGGCGCTGTATTACAAAATGCTCGCCTACTGCATGCCGCTGATCCCGAACACGGTATGCTCGCTGATTGTCAGCGTTTCAGACCGTTATATCATCACCTATATGATAGGGGAGGCGGCTAACGGCATCTATGCGGTGTCCAATAAAATCCCGACAGTCCTAATGATTGTGGCAAATATCTTTGCAGAAGCGTGGCAGATCAGCGCTGTCACGGAGGAGGAGGGGCGCGAGCAGTTCTTCTCCCGCGTATGCGGCGTATATCAGGCGCTGGCGTTCTCTGTCGCGGCGGTACTGATTGTGACGGCGCAGCTTTCGACAAAGATTTTGGCTGCTCCTGAATACTACGAGGCATGGCAGTACATCCCATTCCTCGTCATGGCGACGACGTTTTCCTGTATTGCGACGTTTTTGTCGAGTATATATATGGTGGAGAAGAAGAGTGTCTGCACGCTGTTGACAACGGTGCTCGGCGTTGTCGTCAACGTTGTGTTCAATATTTTGTGGATACCGTCCTATGGCATTTACGGCGCGGCGTTTGCGACGCTGGTAAGTTATTTTGTGATGTTTGTGGTGCGGGCTGTGCATACGAGGAAGTATGTCCGGATCCGGTGGAACATGGGTAAGCTTGTGTGCAATATCCTTGCGCTCGGCGCCGAATGTGCCATCATGATCAGCCAATGCCCGTTTTATCTCGTATATGCCATTGCGCTTACGCTGTTTGTTCTGGTGCTGAATTTCAAAGATATGATTGCAGTCCTGCGCGCAAGGTTCGGAAGAAGGTAGGGAAAAAGCAAGCCCCCATTTATGAGAAAATCCCAGCCAAAGGCTGGGATTTTTAAATGCAGCGTAGTTTGCTGCGACGTGGAGCTACCGATCCGATTCGAACGGACGACCTGCTCATTACGAGTGAGCTGCTCTACCTGCTGAGCCACGGTAGCAAATTTAATTCTGCGCTGCAACGAATGCTATTATACTACAGAATTCGCAATTCGTCAAGCCCTGTTTTACAATTTTCAAAAACTTTTTTTGCTTGACTTTTCAGGAACGGTTTGTTATAATTTTAGCGTTGTCTTATTTATATTTATATTCTATTTTATACAGTTTATACGCCCCCGTAGTTAAATGGATATAACAAGTCCCTCCTAAGGATTAGTTATCAGTTCGATTCTGGTCGGGGGTGCCAAATGCCGGGCTCAAAAGATTCCGGCATTTTATTTTTTGACTGCTTAATACCCGGGCGAAGCTTTCGAAAGGGGATACCTTATGCCGATAGATATGAAAAATATCATTTCCAATACGCTTGTATCCATGGCAAAACAAAAAGGGATCGATAAAATTACTGTGAAAGCGCTGATCGACGAATGCAACATTTCCCGGCAGACCTTTTATTATCACTTTCAGGATATTATGGAGGTGATCGAATGGTCGATGGAGCAGGCAAGCAAAAACATGCTTGCCCGCAGCCTGAAAGCCGAAACACCGGAAGATGCGATAGGTGTGCTCATCTCCACCGCCGCGGAAAACCGCACGCTGATCCGCAGGCTCCTCGATTCTCAAAAAAGGGAACAAATTGAGAAACTGTTTGTGCAGGCGGCCAGGACATACCTTCAGGAGCTTATCCGGAACAAGGCACAAAACCTTTCCATGAACTATTCCGATATGGAGGTGGCTCTCGACTTTTGGGCTTTTGGGATATCTGGGCTGCTCCTTAAACACTGCGAACAGGAACAGATCGACGCCCAAAGCCTGGCCAGCCAGATTTGCCGCCTTATTCCCAACAGAGCTGAAAAAGATTGCAAATAAGCACTCCTTTTACGTAATGAATAGCAAAAGAGCCGGAAGCTTAAGCGGCTCTTTTATTATTTTGCAAACTGTTTTTGTGTCAGATGGGCATAGTGCTTATACAGGACGCCGAAGCGGTAGGGGTATCCCGGTTTCCAGGGCTTTGCCCGGCCGCAGAAGTGAAGGATGGCCGTGTGCGCGATCACATAGTCCAAATCTGCCTTCCCGGAACTGCTAAGCAGGTAGCTGTTGTAGTTGCGGGCGTCATAGTTCCAGATGAGATCGTTTAGCGGCAGGATTTTATTCCCGTACATAGCGTTGAGGATATCCTGATCCGGCAGGAGCAGGCCAATCCTATGCTGCGCAGAATAAGCGAAGACATCATCCGGGACGATTTCTTTTCTGCATTCGCTTAAGTCCATCAGAAGCACTCCGGAGTTGAAATAATCGCTCTCAGTACCAAGCCGGATCCGGTTCACGTCGTTGGCAAATTCCGTCAGCCCCGTGTGGGACGCTGCGGCAAACAGGTTCCCGTCCAACTCGGTCTCCCACAGTGGGCGCAGGGAATTGATTACCAAAATATCCGGGTCCAGATACAGGATCCGATTTAGATTCCCTGGCAGCAGGTGCGGGGCAAGTAAGCGGTAGTACATCTCCTGCGGGTACCGCTTTGTCACAGGCGCGTCTTTAAAAAACGCGGGGTCTACCTGCACGGGAAACATCGCATACCCAAGCGTGCGGCACTGCCGCTCCACGCGCGCAAGACCCTCCGCCGGGATGCCGCTGTGCATCAGATATAATTCCACAGCCTCCTCCGGGTTATTGACCGCAACCGACGTCAATAGAACCTGAAGCTGAGGCAGATAGTTTTGATCCAGCGCAACCAGCAGCCGGATTGTATCTCTCTTTTTAATTTCACATTCCAATTTTGCTCACCGCCAGTACAAAATGATCGATACCTATCAGAATTAAATAACAGCCAATGATATAGCTGACCGAGAGGAAAGACAAAAGCGGATTAAAAATCATGGCAAAGCCCAACAGCAGCCCGAGAATATTGACGATCAGCGTGAAATAGTAACACCCGGCTCCCGCCGTCAGCCGGATTATGGACAGGTGGGTCAGGCGCGAAATACAGTGGGCGATGAACCAGATTGGGAACAGGATGGTCAGCGCCCATATGCCGGCGTCGGGGTTAAACAGCAGCAAAACGCCTGCAAGGACGCTTAAAATCCCCATTACAAGGGACACCGCCGGGCCAAAGCCTGTACGTTGTTCTATTTTAACATAAAATACGATATCGGCTATGCCGGTTATCACCGCCAAAATCCCATAAACGAAAACAATCCCCGCCAATGCGCCGGACGGGCGGGCAAAGGTCAAGATTCCCAGCACAATCAAAATAATGCCTATTATCAACTCTATCCATCCAAATGCCGACCTTCTTTTCATCAAGATTCCTCCTTTGAATAAAAGTTTACTTCCTGCAAGTCCTCTGCTTATAGCATAACAGATTCCAAAACAAAATAACACTTGCAATTTTTTGCTTTTGTCTTTACAAAACCGCCAAAATGTCAAAATTCTTTACATTTTTGCGGTTTTGTCCATACAGATTCCAAACATTGATAGTGGCAGTTTCCGTTATAGTTTGGTATAACTAAAATCAGGATATACGCAAGAAGGGAGACTTGTTCATGAAGCAGAACACAGGATTGTTTGCGATTAAACTGTATGAGCTGGAGCAACAATACGGACGGATGCAGAGCCGCCTGCGGCTTTGCCAGCAGGACGACCATCCGAAAATCCGGCGGGAATTGCAAGCAGCCATAGACGAGTACAAGGAAAACGAGCTTTTGCTGCAAAGGAACGTAGAGGGCAGCCGTTCCTCCGCTGTGGCGGCGCTGGCGCAGGCTCAGCTAAAATACTTCCGCACGGTCAGAGAGGTTTTAGAGCGGGAGCTGCCCGACAGCCTGCACAGCGAAGCAAATACCTCGTCGGAGGACCAGGCGGAGGCGGCGGCCCTCTATACGGAATATGCGATCGATTTTGCCGCACAGTCCATGCGCTATGCGCTGATTTCCGCTCTGAAGGCCATGGATTTGCAACTGAGCTCTGAGGAAAAAAAGGAGGAATGCTGTGATGAATGAAGTGAAACGCCCCAAAAAGCCTTTAATATACTATTATGTTATTGTGCTTCTGATTCTGCTGCTCTTTAACTTTCTGGCAATGCCATACATGATGCAGCGGCAGATTCAGCAGGTGGACTACTCCACATTCATTTCCATGACGGAAAACGGACAGGTCGGCCAGGTGGAAATCCAGGAACAAACCAATCAGGTTATTTTCACCGACAAGGACAATACAGCCATCTACAAGACCGGCATGGTGAACGACCCCGACCTGACGCAGCGGCTCTATGACTCCGGGGCAAAATTTTCCGGCGAGATTATTGAGCAGATGTCGCCGCTATTGAGTTTTTTGCTGACATGGATATTGCCGATTGTCATTTTTATTGGCATCGGGCAGTATATGTCCAAAAAACTGATGGAACGGGCCGGCGGCCCCAACTCCATGGCCTTTGGCATGGGGAAAAGCAACGCCAAAGTGTATGTGAAATCCTCTGAGGGGATCCGGTTTTCTGATGTGGCGGGCGAGGACGAAGCCAAAGAAAACCTGACAGAAATTGTAGACTACCTGCACAATCCGGGCAAGTATAAAGAGGTGGGCGCCTCCATGCCGAAGGGGATCCTGCTTGTTGGCCCTCCGGGCACAGGCAAGACCATGCTGGCAAAAGCGGTGGCAGGCGAGGCCAACGTCCCCTTCTTCTCCATGTCCGGCTCGGAATTTGTGGAGATGTTCGTGGGCATGGGCGCGGCAAAGGTACGCGACCTGTTTAAACAGGCGAAGGAAAAAGCGCCCTGTATCGTCTTTATCGATGAAATCGACGCCATAGGCAAAAAGCGGGAAGGGCAAATCGGCGGCAACGATGAGCGGGAGCAGACGCTGAACCAGCTTTTGACCGAGATGGACGGCTTTGAGGAAAACAGCGGCGTTATCCTTTTGGCAGCTACGAACCGGCCGGAGTCCCTGGACCCGGCCCTGACGAGGCCAGGGCGTTTTGACCGCCGGGTTCCCGTGGAGCTGCCTGACCTGAAGGGACGCGAAGAGATCCTAAAGGTTCACTCGAAGAAAATCAAGCTTGGCCCCGACGTAGACTTTGGCAAGATCGCGCGTATGGCCTCCGGCGCTTCGGGCGCGGAGCTTGCCAACATCATCAATGAAGCAGCCCTGCGCGCCGTGCGCAGCGGGCGGAAGGCGGTTATGCAGGCGGATTTGGAGGAGAGCATCGAGGTGGTTATTGCCGGCTACCAGAAAAAGAACGCCATCCTGACGGACAAAGAGAAAAGGATCGTAGCCTACCATGAGATCGGGCATGCTTTGGTTGCCGCCATGCAGAGCCATTCTGCGCCTGTGCAGAAAATCACCATTGTCCCGCGTACCTCCGGTGCGCTTGGCTATACCATGCAGGTGGAAGAAGGGGAACACTATCTGATGAGCAAGGAGGAGATCGAGAATAAAATCGCCACGCTGACCGGCGGACGGGCGGCCGAGGAGGTGGTGTTCGGCTCCGTCACGACAGGCGCATCCAACGATATCGAGCAGGCCACCAAGCTTTCCCGGGCTATGATCACGCGTTACGGCATGAGCGAGGAGTTCGACATGGTGGCGATGGAAACGGTTACAAACCAGTATCTGGGTGGGGACGCGTCCCTTGCCTGCTCGGCAGAAACGCAGACACAGATCGATAAGCAGGTGGTAACGCTGGTGAAAAAGCAGCATGAAAAGGCGCGGCAGATTTTGACGGACAACCGGCAGAAGCTCGATGAGCTGGCAAAGTACCTCTATGAAAAGGAAACCGTTACCGGCGAGGAATTTATGTCCATTTTAAACGCGTAAATTTTTTTAAAAGCATATTGACATTTTTCCCTATCAGAAGTATAATACAAAATTGCAAATTGAATAAAAGTTCGTATAATGT
>DVOF01000089.1 GCA_018713805.1 Candidatus Aphodoplasma excrementigallinarum
ATCCAATCCAGGTTGTGTTTAATCTCTTCGGCGCATGGAGCTGTGTCGTGGCGGCGTTGATTGCGAAGAGCTTGTACGGCAGGCGGGCCGGGATTCTTACCGGCATGGTTATGGCGTTTTTGCCGCTGAACCTGTTGTTTTGCGGCGTACTGAGCAACCAGCATGTAGCAACGAGCCTGTTTTTGACCGGGATTTATTTTCTGATCGCAAACCCGTGCCGTAGGATGCGCTATGGTAAGATATGCAACGTCGGATTGGCGGCCGTCTTCCTCTGCTTATCCCAGCTAATCCGGCCAGAAATGCTCGTATTTTTGATTGCGGTGGCGTGCTATTGGATTTATACGGAGCTGATTCACAAGCGGAACTGGGCAGAGGTAAAGGAAGGGATAAAACAATTTGTCCTTAAAAATATTGTTTTTTTCGGTATCTATTTTCTTATTCTGTTCAGCGTAAATGGTGTCCTTCTACAAAGCGGGCTGGTCGGCAGCCCAATCACCGACTCGAACATACCGTATAAGGTTGCAACCGGCCTGAACCAGGAGAGCAAGGGATTGTGGAACGAGCAGGACGCGCGGCTTATGGACGATGAAGAGGCGCTTAAGGCTCTCATCGTTGAGCGCGTGCAGGATGTCCCGCAGGTGATTAGCCTGATGGGGGAAAAGCTGATGTATCAGTTTGGCACCTATAATTATTCGTGGTGCGTAATCGGCGAAACGGGAGAATTTGTCAATCGTTGGTACAGCCCGATGACGACGGACGTCATGCTGGCGTTTCTGCTGCTTGTACTCGTAGAGATTGCATCTGCCGCCTTCACAAGGGACCGGCGCTCGCTCCTGCTCTACATTACGCTGATCGGGTATTTTCTCGTATTTGCGGTAATCGAGGTACAAAACCGGTATAACTACGGATTTATCCCAATCTTTCTAATTTTGGCGAGCGGCGGGCTTGTCCGCTTGGTCGACACCGTGAAAACAGTAATCCGGATCCGCAAACGGGCGTAAACGTTTAAAACCTGCTTTTATTCCTCTACATCTGGCCGCCTTAATTCCGGTCTCACCTTTTTTAGGATAATCAGGGACAGAACGGCAGCAAGGAGCGATGTCCCCGCAAAATTCAGCCAGATTCCCGTCAGCCCAAGCGGCCAAAGTATCCCAATCAGGATAACCGGGAATACCAGCGCGGTCGACACCGATATAATAGAAGCAGGCAGCGGCTTTTCAATTGCCAGCATATAGCTCTGCGTGGCAAAGGACAGCCACCGTGTTATATAGGTGAGGCTGAAGAGCTGCAGCGCCCAGACGGAAATGCTGAGAACGTCCGCCCCGGCGTTGGAAACAAACAGCTTCGTGATCTGCTCCGGGAAAAATGCAATCACGAATACTGCCAAAACTGACACCACGCTGCTCGCGGAAAAGCAGCATTTTTCAATCGCACGTACGCGGGAGTACTTTTGCGCCCCCCAGTTATACCCCACCGCCGGCTGGAGCGAGTCGCACATCCCGTACAGAAGCGGCTGGATGAACCCGTCTGCAAACATCAGGATACCGTAAACCGAAACAGCCGTCTCCCCGCCCAGGCGCACGAGGATTGCGTTCATTAAAATCGAGGTGATCCTGCCTGCGATATTGTTTAAAAAATTCGGGCTTCCGCAGGCGACTATCTGCCGTATCATTTTACCGCTGAAATGCGGTTTGCAGAACCGGAGCAGCGCCTTCCCACGGAAAAAGGGGATAAATGCGATAAGGGCGCTGATGAACATACCGCTGCAGGTCGCCAATGCGGCGGCCCAAATCCCCCACCGGAACACGCCGAGGAATAAGAATTCCAGCACTGCGCTCAGCACGGACATAAAAATATTCAAAAACATGCTGCCGCGTATGTATCCGCATATCCGCAGGTAGTTATCCGCCGCAAATATAATCGTCGTTACCGGGGAACAAAGCGCATATACGCGCAGATACTGTACAGCCAGCTCGGCGAATTCCCCTTGCGCGCCCATCAAGCGCATCAAAAGCGGGGCTGCCGCAAACATAACGGCGCCAATCAGCAGGCCAAAGCAAACAATCATCAGACAGGCGCAGGTAAAAATATTATTTGCCTCCTGCCCCTGCTTTTTTCCCAAACTTACGGATATGGGCACGGCCGAGCCAACGCCGACCAGGTCTGCCAGAGAAAAGTTGATAATGACAAACGGCATGGCGAGGTTGAGCGCTGCAAACGCCGTTTTCCCGATAAACTGCCCGACAAAAACGCCGTCAATCGTCTGATAGAGCGCGGAGGCCAACATGCTGATTGCCCCGGGAAGAGAAGCAAGAAAGAAAAGCTTCAGCGGCGGCGTTTTTGAAAACAATGCTGTAGAGTTGTTACGCATCTAATCCTTCCTTTCATAAATCTATATGTAAAAACAAATGCGGTCTGTGCCTTATAGTAATTTCTATAAAAAGCGCCCGATTATTAAAAAATAACCGGGCGCACCCGACATCTTATCCGGCCGGGGACAAGCGCGTCCCTGTATTGCGATACACGGCCCTCCGATGACAAATTTAAATTCAGTTGACTTTGCTGCGCAGCAGCTCTATATATTTGCCCGTCAAAGACAGCATACAATCCCTTTCTTCCTCTGTCAGCCCTTGAAAGGCGTCCGTTTCAGCCGCAATCAGGGGGGATATCACCTGCCGCACGAGCTGCCTCCCCTTGCCTGAAAGAACGATCAGCTTGTTTTTCTGGTTGCCGGAGGCGGGCTTTAGCATAAGAAAACCTTGCTTTTCAAGGTTTTTCAAAGCGGAATTGATCGTCTGCGGCGGATAGTGCCACGCTTGGCAAAATTCCCTTTGCGTATACGCCTTCCCCTCCTCATACAGGGAGTACATCAGCCATAATGCCGTTGTGGAAATACCATGCTCCTTCGCATACTGGTGGTAAATATCGTCCAGCTCCTTATAAAGCTGGTTAAACACCGCAAGCGGCCCGGTAATTTGCTTCTTATTCTCCATAAGCGCCTCCATATGATCCGAAAGCAGACAACTCCCATTATAATCCGAAAGCGGATCATTGTCAAGGGAAAATTGTAAACAATCAAAAAGCCTAATAATCGAGATTGGGGCGTAAGATACAAAAAAGGCCTATGCAAGCCAATCTTGCATAGGCCTTTTGGCATATTTTTTTATTTTGCCTTGATCTGGTTCCAAGCGTCGATGTAGTCGGTGTTGTCTGCCGGAAGCGTTTCGAAGATTTCACACTTATCGAGCACGTCCTGCGACGGATAGCGTCCGGGATCGTTTTTGATCTCGTCCGGAAGCATCTCCCTTGCTGCCGCATTGGTCGTCGAGTAGCCCGTTTCGATTGCGTTTTCCAGCGCAACGTCCGCGTCGAGCATAAAGTTGAGGAACTGCTCCGCAGCTTCCTTGTTTTGGGAGGTTTTCAGAATGACAAAGGAATCGACCGCAAGGTTGCTCCCCTCCTCTGGGATGACAAAGCGCATGTTCTCCGGCTGTTCCTCCACTGCGCGGATACCCTCTCCCGAGTATACCATCGCCATCGCCGCCGTACCGCCGATTACCTTAGCTGGCAGCTCGTCCGTGCCGTAGGCCAGTACGTTCGGCTTCTGCTCAAGCAGGATGTCGCGTACTTCGGCAATGTGCGCCGGGTCAAGGTCATTCATGGAATAGCCCTGCATCTTCAGCGTCATGCCGATCGTGTCGCGGATGGAGTCGAGCATGCAGACCTTGCGCGCAAACGCCGGGTCGAACATATCCTTCATACTGGTAAGCTCGCGTCCTGTCTGGTCGATATCGTACAGGATACCGACTGTGCCCCACAGGTAGGGCACGCTGTATGTCCCCTCCGGATCGTAGGAAAGATTCGTAAATGAGGGGTCAAGGTTCTTAATGTTCGGCACATTGTCATAGTTGATCGGCGCCAGCATATCCTCTTCGATCATTTTTTTGATCATGTAATCGGACGGAACAACAATGTCGTACGAGTCCGAGCCGGAGTTTTTCACCTTTGCATACATGCTTTCGTTATCGTTAAAGGTGTCGTACTCCACGTGGATGCCAGTTTCCTCTTCAAACTGTTCGAGCAGGCCCGGGGCGATATATTCGCCCCAGTTATAGACCCGGAGCGTAACCTTCTCTTCCCCGCCGTCCGACGAGCAGCCTGCCAGAGACGCTACCGCGACGAGCGCCGCACACATAAGAACACCAATTTTTTTCAAAGTCTTTTTCAATTTTACCTTCTCTCCTTCTTTCTTTTAATAATCTATTGAATGATAGACAGCGGCGCCGCAGCGCCCATGCCCCTCAATAGTTCGCCTTCTTTTTCTTTTCCTGCCCGCGCGTGCGGAAGTTAATGAGCACCAAAAGCAGGAAAATCACAAGGAACATAATGGTCGACAGCGCGTTGATCGATGGGTTGTACCGCTTGCTGACCGCCGAATAAATATAGATCGACAGGTTCGTCGCCCCCGCGCCGGAGGTGAAGAAGCTCACGACAAAGTCGTCGATCGACAGCGTCAGCGCAAACAAAAACCCCGTCACAATCCCCGGAAGGATCTCCGGCAAAATGATTTTCCAGTATGCGTGCAGCGGCGAAGCCCCCAGGTCGAGCGCCGCCTCGTACATGTTTTTATCAAGCTGCGTCAGCTTTGGCAAAACAGAAATGATCACGTACGGGATACAAAACGTAACGTGCGACAGCAACAGCGAATACCGCCCAAGCGGCACGCGCAAAAACACAAACAGCATCAAAAGCGAGATACCCGTAACAATATCAGGGCTGAGCACCGGAAGATACGTCACGTTCATGACGATATTTTTCGGCGTTTTGCGCATGTTGTGGATGCCAATGGCCGCCAGCGTGCCAATGACGGTGGCGATTACCGCAGAGGAGAGCGCAATGACCAACGTTGTTTGCAGCGCCTTCATCATCTGCGAGTCGTTTACCATTTCCGCGTACCACTCAAAGGTGAACCCGCGCCACACGGCCGAGCTGGACTGTGAGTCGTTGAACGAATAGACCATCAGCACAACGATGGGCGCATACATGAAGACGAATACGAGGAAAACGTAGAATTTTTTCAGCGCATTGCTCAAAACAGCCCACCTCCCTGATTATCCTTCTCATACCGGGACGAAATCACCATCGAAGCGAGGATCAGCACCATCAAAATGATCGACATGGTGGAGCCGAAGTTCCAGTTGTCGCTGCGCAAAAACTGGTCCTCGATCAAATTGCCCATGAGCTGGATGGTACGCCCGCTCAAAATGTCGGAGATCGCAAACGTCGTGACCGCCGGCATAAATACCATAGTAATCCCCGAAAGTATCCCGGGCAGGGACATGGGGAAGGTGATCTTAAAAAACACCTTCGTCCGGTTCGCGCCAAGGTCCTGCGCCGCCTCGATCAGGGAATGGTCCATCTTGACGAGCACGCTGTGGATTGGCAAAATCATAAACGGCAGGAAGTTATACACCATACCGAACACAATGGAATATTCATGGTATAAAAACTCCACCGGCCCAAGCCCGAAAAACTCCAGCACCGTGTTAATGAGGCCGCCGTTGTCGAGCAAAATCAGCCACGCATAGGTGCGCAAAAGTAAATTCATCCACATGGGGATGACAAGCAAAAGCAGCAGTAAATTTTTGTTTTTGAAAATCGTCCCGGACAGGAAATACGCCACAGGATACCCGATCAGAAGGCAGATAATCGTTGCCAGCGCCGCGGTCCAGATCGAGCGCCAAAAGGCCGCCATAAAAATCGGGGAGGTGAAAAACTTTACAAAATTTTCAAGCGAGAACACGGCCCCGCCGTCCGGGCCGGGCACCGTCAGGCCGTAATACAGCACCAAAATAAGCGGCGCGATGATAAAAATAATCGACCACACAAGGTAGGGATAGGCGGTAAACGCACGCTTCATTTCGCCGCCTCCTTGTGCATGATATGGATATCAAACGGTATCACCGTAAGACCCACCCGTTTGCCCGGCTCCGACGCCAGCGTCGAGTGGATCATGAATTTATAGTCGTTTGCCGTGACAAACATCTCATAGTGGACGCCCTTGAAGATACACGACTCAACCGTACCGGCGAGCAGGCCCTCCTCCTCCGGGACGACCTTCAAATCCTCCGGCCGGATTACCACGTCGACCGGCTCGTCCTTGCCAAAGCCGACGTCCACGCACTCAAACTTGCGCCCGCAGAAGCTGACGAGCTTATCCTCGTGCATGATGCCGTCCAATATGTTCGATTCGCCGATAAAGTCGGCCACAAAGGCGTTCTCCGGCTCGTTGTAGATGTCTGTGGGCGCGCCCTGCTGGAGGATGGCGCCATCCTTCATCACCACGATCGTATCCGACATGGTGAGCGCTTCCTCCTGGTCGTGCGTCACATAGACAAAGGTAATCCCCAGCGTCTGCTGGATGTTTTTTAGCTCGAGCTGCATCTCCTTGCGCAGCTTTAAATCGAGCGCGCCGAGCGGCTCGTCGAGCAGGAGCACCTCCGGCTCATTGACAAGCGCGCGCGCAATGGCGACGCGCTGCTGCTGCCCGCCGGAGAGCGAGTCGATATTCCGTTTTTCAAATCCGGCCAGGTTCACCATCCGGAGCATCTTTTTGACCTTTTCGTCAATGACGCTCTTGGACAGCTTTTTCAGCCGCAGTCCAAACGCAACGTTTTCATATACGTCCATATGCGGGAAAAGCGCATACTTCTGGAACACCGTATTCAGCTTGCGCTTATACGGCGGCAGGTCCGTCATATCCGTGTCCTCATAATAGATCCTGCCCTCGTCGGGCGACTCAAACCCGCCGATCAGCCGCAGCGTCGTCGTCTTGCCGCAGCCCGAAGGCCCGAGCAGCGTGACAAACGTGTGCCGGTCGATCGAAAGGTTCAATTTGTCGAGCACCTGCGTGCTTCCGAAGCTTTTCGATACGTGATCAAGACGTATAATCTGTTTGGACATGTATCAATCCCCTGTCTTAACGGCGCGCCGCGCCGGTTTTATTTTACCTGACATGAAAAAGACGCCTGCAAAACCGCAAGCAGGAGCGTCTGAAAAGTCTTATTCAATTGTTATATTGCGCTAATTACAAATATATATCCTTTTTCGGAAAATGTCAATGTTTTTTTCAAGATTTTACGTGATTTTAAGACAAAATTTTAAATGTTCTCGATCTGCCAGTCGATTGGCTCCATCCCGTTTTGCTCCAGGATGCGGTTTGCCCGCGAAAAGTGCCGGCAGCCGAAGAACCCGCGCGCCGCCGACATGGGGCTCGGGTGCGCCGCCGTCAATATCCGGTGCTGCGGCGCGGTGATGAGCGCGGCCTTAGCCTTTGCATTCGCGCCCCACAAAAGGAAGACGACCCCTTCCTCCCGCTCGTTTAGCAGCTCGATGATACGGTCGGTAAACAGCTCCCACCCCTTGTCCTTGTGGG
>DVOF01000090.1 GCA_018713805.1 Candidatus Aphodoplasma excrementigallinarum
ATTATAAACGACTGTAACCTCGTTGTCGTGGTCAAAACGCCACACAAAAAAGTCCGGGACATCCGGCGGCGCAGATGCAGGATTTACCCCAATATGAACCAGTTGGATTCCGCTTTCGCTTAGAAGCGGAATCATAGCCTTTGTATGCCCGGGCACATCGGTGTATTTACCCGCTATAGTCTTACGCCCAAATTGCTGGTCGAGCCTTTTGGCTATAGAGAGCCCATACCGGAACAGCCCTGCGTCCATAGCCTCGGTGTGCATGGTAAAGGGAAGCGCATGGTAACTGATATCTCCCTCACGAAGTGCGCGCTCCATGGCGGCGCGTTCGTCGCCTTGTGCCGTTTCTAAATAGCGCGCAATCATCCACGAGCCGACCGTCCATACGAACCGTTCTTCCCGCCTGCTTGTTTTCAGGCTGTTTGCAAGACGGATTGCCGTTGGGATATAATTGTGTATATAATCGTCAATGACGGCGCTTACATAATCAGTGAAGCCTACGTCCAAATGCGTTTTAAAAAGTAAAATAACTTTGTTGACCGATAAATCCATGTCGTACCTCCGTTTTTGCCTGATTCCTTAAAATACGAAAAAGTGCATTATACAGGCGACCGCAATGCCAAGTATCGCACCGGCAAACACCTCGAACGGCGTGTGCCCGAGCAACTCCTTCAGGCGTTCCCCCTGGATTTCCGGACCCTCGTCCCAATGTTCAATGATCTGGTTGAGAATGGAGGCCTGCTTGCCGGCCGCACGCCGCACGCCGGAAGCATCGTACATGACGATCAGGCCAAACACGAAGCAAGCGGCAAACAACGGGCTTTGAAACCCGGAGTTGAAGCCTACCATCATCATAAGCGACGTCACAAAAGATGAGTGCGAGCTCGGCATCCCTCCCGCGCCGATCAGCCGGTGGAAATCCACCTTTCTGTCAAGGATATAGACAAAAACCACCTTCAAAACCTGCGCAAGCGCCCAGGCGAGAACCGCGGTCCATAAGACCTGGTTATAGAACAACTCGTTAAACAATTCCATAGAATAGCTACTCTCCTGTCGGATATCATTCTTTATTTATTCCTGTGGAGCAAATAATCTGTCATGGCACAAAGGAACTCGGCCCGTTTCCCAAACTGCGCGAGAGCATCTTTTGCCGTTTTGGAGTGCGAAAGAAGCAGCTCCTTGGCCTTGTCCAGCCCATATAACGTTACGTATGTATTTTTGTTGGCCTCACGGTCGCCGCCGGTCGGCTTCCCAAGCGCGGTGGAATCGCCCTCAACATCTAAAATGTCGTCTTTGATCTGGAAAGCAAGGCCAAGATGGCAGGCATACAGCTCTAATGCTGTTACCTGAGCCTGCGACGCACCGCCTAAAATTGCGCCGCCGCAGACAGCGGCTTTGATCAGGCCGCCCGTCTTTTTCTCATGCAATTGCCGCAGTTCTGCCTGGCTGATCTGCTTGTTTTCGCTTTGTATATCAAGCACCTGCCCGCCGATCATACCGCAAATCCCGGAGCATTTTGCTATATAAGCCGCAGCAGAAAGCGCTCTTTTTGCATTCGGAAATGGTGCGGCAAGCATGGTTTCAAACGCGTAATTTAAAAGTGCGTCGCCAGCAAGAACCGCCATAGCCTCGCCAAATACGACGTGATTCGTCTTCCGTCCGCGACGCAGGTCGGAATCGTCCATTGCGGGCAGGTCGTCGTGAATCAGCGAATACGTATGAATCATCTCAAGCGCGCAGGCATAGGGCATTGCCGCCGCGCTGTCCAGCTCAAACAGTTCATAGGCCGCCAGCAGGAGTACCGGGCGGATGCGCTTTCCACCGGCAAAAACGCTGTAACGCATAGCTTCCAAAATCTCCGCAGGCGCATCATCCGCTGCACATAAATATTGTTTTAATGCCTGATCGACAGCAGCCGTACGGCTGGCAAAAACCGTTTCAAAATCCATATCATTCTCCATCTTCCATCAAAAAATCCTGTTCTACCATTTCCCCGTCTTTTTTCAGCAAGACGTTGACCTTTTGCTCCGCCTCATCCAAAAGCTTATTGCATTGCGCAGAGAGCATAACGCCGCGCTCAAACAGCTTTAGCGATTCGTCGAGCGGGATATCGTTTTTCTCAAGCTTTGCTACGATTTCCTCAAGTTCTTTGATATTAGTTTCAAAATTGATTTTTTCACTCATGCTTATTCGGCCCTTTCGTAAAAAATACGTCCCTATCCTGATTTTACAAAAATTTAGCTCCAACCGAGCCGTCAGACAAGATAAGCTCGAATTCCGTACCGGAAACGGCGTCGCCCCTTTGCCGGATTACCGTACCATCCTTGCTTTTGGCAATGCTGTACCCGCGCCCCAGCACGGCGAGCGGGCTCATTGCATCCAGCCTGCCGGCTGCCGCCTTGATTTCTTCCCTTTTCCGGTCAAGAATTAATTTTGTGTTGCGGATAAGATGCTTCGTCATATCGTCCAGCAGTACCCGATTGTCAGCCAGCTTGGCTGCCGGGCTCCGAAGCGTTATTTTTTCAATTTGGGAGCGTTTCATCCGAATCGTATGCAAAGCGTCCATAATAACACGCGAACGCATGGATAAGATTTTCTCACGCAGCTCCGCGACGGACGGCACGACAAGCTCTGCCGCTGCCGACGGGGTCGGCGCACGCAGGTCGGCAACAAAATCCGCGATTGTAAAGTCCGTTTCATGCCCGACTGCGGAAACAACCGGGATTTCAGAAGCGTAAATCGCGCGCGCAGTCCGTTCCTCGTTAAAAGCCCATAAATCCTCGATCGAGCCGCCGCCGCGCCCCACAATCAGCACATCGGCAAGCTTGTGGGCATTGAAATATTCAATTGCCTCAGCAATCCCAGCAGACGCGCCTTCACCTTGTACAAGCGTCGGATAAATCAGCACCTTCGCGCAAGGGTAGCGCCGCGACAAAATATTGATAATATCGCGGATTGCCGCGCCCGTCGTCGCGGTCACAACGCCGATCGTATTTGGATACGGCGGGAGCGGCTTCTTCTTCGTCTCGTCGAATAGCCCCTCCTCCTGCAAACGCGCCTTTAGTTGCTCATACGCAATATGCAAAGAGCCGACGCCGTCCGGCTGCATTTCTTCAATATATAACTGGTACGAACCGTCGCGTTCATAGACCGAAACGCGCCCGCGGGCCAAAACCTTCATGCCGTTTTCCGGCGCAAACGCGAGCCGCGCCGCGTTTGCCTTAAACATAACAGCTTTCAAAACGCCGCCCTCGTCCTTGAGCGTCAGGTAGCAATGGCCTGTATAATGCCGTTTAAAGTTTGAAATCTCGCCCTTGACCCATATGTTATTCAAAATGGAGGTCCCGTCGAGCATTTGCTTAATAAAACGGTTCAGCTGTGAGACGGTTGCCGTATAGATTTTTCCTTCCATCACATGCCTCCCCTTTCAGATATAACGATTCTAACCGCGTTTTTCCTTCACGATTCCACTCAAAACACCATTGATAAAGGAAGGCGCCTCCTCAACGTCGTACTCTTTTGCAAGATTGACCGCCTCATTGACTGCCACGCTTTCCGGGATATCGTCGGCAAAAAGCAACTCGTAGGCCGCCAGCCGCAAGATTGCAAGGCTGACCTTGGAGAGTCGCTCCGTCCGCCAGCCGGGCTTTAGATGGCGGGAAATCGCCTCGTCGAGCGTGTCCCGCTTTTCATATATCCCGTTTGCAGTCGAAATGATATACAGGTACTGCTTTTTATCCGACTTTTTCAAGGCTTGGTTTTCTTCTTCAAACAGCTCTACGACCTCCGAGTACGATTCCTTCTGTGCCGTGATCTGAAATGCGAGCTTGAACGCCTCGCATCTGGCCTCGCTTCTGTTCATCTGTGACCTCCAATTTTTATTAACCGGCTTTTATTCTTCAATCGACATGATTTTCCCGACGCGCTTTTCGTGCCTGCCGCCCTCAAACTCCGCGCCGACAAACGCATCCACAATGTCGAGTGCAATGCTCACGCCCGTCGTGCGCCCGCCGAGGCAAAGCACATTTGCGTTATTGTGCATCCGCGCCATCCGTCCGTCAAAGGTACTGTGGCAGAGCGCCGCGCGTATCCCGTGCATTTTGTTGGCCGCCATGCTAATCCCGATCCCAGTCCCGCAGATCAAAATCCCCAGCTCGCATTCGCCGCCTGTCACTTTATCGCAGACCTTAACCGCAATATCTGGATAATCGACGGCGTCCGGGCTGTAACAACCGCAATCTAAAACGGGAATCTCCTTCTTTTCAAGATACTGAATAATCTCTCGCTTCAGTTCGTAGCCGCCGTGGTCGCTTCCAATCGCTATCATTTTTGTTCCTCCTGGTTTGATTCTTTCTGTTTTTCCTCGTATTCGCGTTCCGCCTGTGACTTTCTAAGATAGACGGGCCGAATTTCATTGTAGGTACCCGCGCCTTGTTCAGCGTAAAGCGTCAGCGCCGCAGCAGCTACGGAAGAAGCCCGCTGCAAACACGCATTGCCCGGTACAAAAGAAGCACGCCCGCCCAGCGCCGTTTGGATTTCATCCCCGAAACGGGCTATGCCGTCGCCTAAAAATACGGCCTGCCGCTCCTGTGCCTTTACGTTATCCAAAAGCGTATGAATCGATATGGCACAAGGCTCGATTATGCCTTGCAGCGCATTGCCCTTCCAAACATACGCCGCCGTATAGACCTGGTCCCGGCGCGCGTCCAAGATGGGGACGATAAGCCCTTCACAGCAGGGCACGTTATACGCCAGCGCAGCAAGGGTCGATACGCCGATGACCGGCTTATCGCAGGCATGTGCCAGCCCTTTTATTGTTGCAAGCCCGATCCGGAGCCCGGTAAAGGAACCCGGTCCGTCCGCCGCCGCAAACAGGTCAATGTCCTGAATATCCGTTTCTACAAAGCGCAAAAGCGCGTCAATCATTGGCATCAGCGTTTGGGAATGTGTTTTTTTATAATTTGTGCTGATTTCTCCAATCAAAACACCGTCCGACATCAGCGCAGCCGACGCTACGTTTGCCGAACTGTCGATCGCCAGCAGTTTCATGATCCCCGCTCCCTTTCGATTGTGATTGTCCTTTGGTTCTCATCCGTGCTGCTCTTTAGTATCTCCACACGGATGACAGCTTCCGGGAGCAAGTCCGCAATTTTGTCCGGCCATTCAATTAGGCATACGCCGTCGCCAAACAAATAATCGTCAATGCCAACGGCCTCCATTTCGTCGCTTCCGGCAATCCGGTATACGTCAAAATGGTATATGGGAAGCGCAGCGATATATTCATTCATCAACGTGAAGGTCGGGCTGCTGGTGTACCCCTGATAGCCAAGCCCTTTCGCCACACCGGAAACAAACGCCGTTTTCCCCGCGCCAAGCCCGCCGTACAGGCATACGATGTCGCCCTTTTGCAGCGTTTTTGCAAAATTTTCTGCAATTGTTACCGTTTCTTCCCGGCTGTTCGATTGATAGTGTTCCAATTGCTTCACCATACTTTTTCGTAATTTCTTAAAACAGGCCGACAATCTCGCCGTCCGGCTTGATGTCGATGCTCTGAGCCGCCGGTTTTTTCGGCAGGCCTGGCATTGTCAGGATATCGCCCGTCTGTACCACGACAAAGCCAGCCCCGGCGGAAACGCGCACCTCCGACACCGTAATTTCGAAATCCTTCGGGCGGCCCAGCAGGGCTGGGTTGTCGGAAAGGGAGTACTGCGTCTTGGCAACGCAGATCGGCAGTTTATCAAAGCCTAACTCCGTGAGCTGCTTGATCTGCTTTTTTGCCTTTGGCGTATACGTGACGCCGCTGCCACCATAGATTTCCTTTGTCAGCGTAAGGATTTTATCCTCAATGCTCTGATTCACGTCATAGATTGGCGCATAGTGCGACTGCTTTGTGTCCAGCGTTTCCAGCACCTTCTGCGCCAGCGCGACGCCGCCAGCCCCGCCCTTTGCAAACACTTCGCTGCGTGCGCAGGGCGCGCCCACCTTCCTGCACAATTCCTCGACAAGGGTAATTTCCGCCTCAGTATCGGTATCGAACAGATTGAGCGCCACAACGACCGGCAGGCCAAACTTTTGCATATTTTCAATATGCTTTTCCAGATTGGGCAGCCCGCGCCGAAGCGCCTCCGTATCCTCTGTTTTTAAATTTTCTTTCGCTACGCCACCATTGTATTTGAGCGCGCGGACCGTTGCAACGACAACAGCCATATCCGGCTTTAAGCCAGCCATACGGCATTTGATATCCAAAAATTTCTCCGCGCCCAAATCAGCCCCGAAGCCGGCTTCCGTCACGACGTAGTCAGCAAGCTTAAGCGCGAGCCGGGTCGCCTGTACGCTGTTGCAGCCGTGCGCAATGTTTGCAAACGGCCCGCCATGCATCAGGCATGGCGTATTCTCCAGCGTCTGTACCAGATTTGGCTGTATCGCATCCTTGAGCAGGAGCGTCATCGCGCCGTCTGCCTTCAAATCCTTTGCCGTAACAGGCTCGCCGTCGTAATTATACGCAACAATAATATTTCCGAGCCGACGGCGCAAATCCTCGATGTCGTCGGCAAGACATAGGATTGCCATTACTTCAGAGGCGACCGTAATCATAAACCCGTCCTCCCGGACAAAGCCGTTCGCCTTGCCGCCGAGCCCAACGACAATATGCCGGAGCGCACGGTCGTTCATATCCAAAACGCGCTTCCAGGCAATCGTACGCGAGTCGATTCCGAGCTCATTCCCCTGATGGATATGGTTGTCCACCATGGCGGAGAGCAAGTTGTTCGCCGCTGTTATCGCGTGCATATCGCCGGTAAAATGCAGGTTGATATCCTCCATCGGCACAACCTGGGAATAACCGCCTCCAGCTGCGCCGCCCTTGATCCCCATGACAGGGCCGAGCGACGGCTCGCGCAGGGCGATAACTGCGTTTTTATTAAGCTTTGACAGCGCCTGCCCAAGCCCGACCGTGGTTGTGGTTTTCCCTTCCCCGGCAGGCGTCGGGTTGATCGCCGTAACGAGAATCAACTTACCGTCCGGATTGTTTTTTACCCGTTCCTTCAGCGCGTCGGTCAGCTTTGCCTTATACGGGCCGTATTGGTAAAGCTCTTCTTTGCGAATCCCCGCCCGCTGGGCCACTTCTTCAATTGGCAGCATATGCGCTGCCTGCGCGATTTGGATATCTGTCAGCATATGATTTTCCTCCAAGCATCCATTAGTTTTCTTTTACATACAGCTTTGTAGCAAGGCTGATTTTCTCTCCCGGAGCCAACGTCACAAGATTCGCCGTCGGCATATCGGAATTTACCGCGTTGGTGCAGCACGTCTGCGGCTCCACCGACAAAAAGCGCTGCTTTGCATCGGCATTGTAGAGTATCCAATGCCGGAACTTCCGGTCGGCCTCATACACGATCTGATCGCCTGTTGCGGTGTCTGTAATAACGGCGGCGTTTGGCCGCGCTTCATCGGCAAGATACAAATTATCCAACGTACGCGCAAACACCGTCATGCCCTCGCCGCCTGTTTGGCTTTCCAGCGTGTCAAGCGGCAGGAGCCGTCCTGTCGGAATACACTTGTCAAGCTCATACCGTTGCTTTAAATTAATACCAATCCGGAACGCATCCTCCGGCGAATTGTTAAAGGGGACGTTAAAGGTCGTATGGTAGGCAAAGCCAAACGGCATAGTTTTATCGCTTTTGTTCTCAAACGTGATATTTTGTTGCAGGCCATCCGGAGTGATAATATTTTCATACACAATACCGATTTCAAACCCGAAATACTTATACATCTCGCTCCCCTGCCGGATGGTATGCGCAAAGGTGATATTGACGTAATCTTCCCCGGCCTCCTGCCTGATAACCTTCCAATCCGTATAGCCGTCTAAAAAGCCATGGATATGCATATTGTTTTCGCTGTTGACCGGAAATTGATAGGTTTTTCCCTCAAACTGAAATATCCCATCCTTGATCCGGTTCGGGAAAAATAAAAGCGGGATACCATAAATCTTCTGCGTGCGAAGCGCATGCTCATCCTTTGGCATATGTAAAAGAGAGATATGTTTTGGTACATATTCAAAGCGGACGAGATTCGCCCCTTCCACCGTAAACGAGCCTTCATACCCGCCGCATACAAACTCGATCGTCGAAACGCCCAGAAATTCCCCCGTCCACAGCCTTGCAT
>DVOF01000091.1 GCA_018713805.1 Candidatus Aphodoplasma excrementigallinarum
ATCTACGATTGGCCTCTCATCGTCTACGATCAGTACAAGTCTGTCCACGTAACATTCCCTCCATTCGTCGCACAATCGCCTTCAGATACCATTATTGTATCAGATTTATGCACTTCTTGCAAGGAAAACAGCGTTTTTCCGTTTGATTTCTTAAAAAACGCCATAC
Organism: Candidatus Aphodoplasma excrementigallinarum; assembly: GCA_018713805.1. Taxonomy (GTDB): domain Bacteria; phylum Bacillota; class Clostridia; order UBA1381; family UMGS1253; genus Aphodoplasma; species Aphodoplasma excrementigallinarum. The sequence continues at coordinate 167 of DVOF01000091.1, forward strand.
CCCTCCCCCCAATTCCAGAAATTGAGTGTTGCTTTAGGTTTACATAATGTGTTATACTGCGGTTGTTCCATTGCAAAACACGTTCATGAAAGGAGACAAGAAGATGAGGAAATTTACATGTTTTCTTATTCTGTTGCTGACAGTGTGTACCTTGTCGGCAAAGGCGTATACGACGCCCGACCGGAATATCCCGATCGACATATCCGTCAACGGGTCCTTCATCAAAACAGACGCGCCTGCTTTCATTGATTATGACACGACCTTCGTGCCGATCCGTTTTGTGAGTGACGCGCTCGGCGCGGACAGCGTGGAGTGGGAGCCGGGCAGCGCAACAGCGACCATCCGGCACGGCAATCTAACGATTGAAATTACAGAAAACGAAAAGTATGCCTATGTCAACGGGGTAAAGACGGCGCTGCACAAAAGCGCGGGCATTTATGGACAGAGGATGTATGTGCCAGTCCGGTTTGTGTCGGAAACCTTTGGCGCAACCGTAAACTGGGACGCGACGTATTATACCGTACAGATTCAAAAAAGCGGCGTAAGCGTAGACAGCTCCCTGATCGACCGGCGTTACACCACCGATGAAATCTTCTGGCTCGGCCGTATTATTGAGGCAGAGAGTGCAGGCGAGCCCGTACGCGGCAAGATCGGCGTTGGGAACGTCGTACTCAACCGGGTAAACAGCTCCGAATTCCCAAACACGATTTACGAAGTGATTTTCGACCGCAAATACGGCGTACAGTTTGAGCCGATTTTGAACGGTACGATCTATAATACGCCGTCGAACGAAAGCATTATCAGTGCAAAGCGCGCCCTGCGCGGTGAAAATACGGTCGGCGAGTCGCTCTACTTCTTAAACCCAAGGATTGCGACGAGCAACTGGATTACGAATAACCGGACGTACTACACGACCATCAAAAACCATGACTTTTACTTGTAATAAAAAAGAAGGGTACAACTCGTACCCTTCTTTCTTTTTGATTAAATATCGAGATTTGTCACAAGGCTTGCATTCTTTTCAATAAATTCGCGCCGCGGCTCAACATTGTCGCCCATCAATACGGTAAACATCTCGTCCGCCAGCACAGCGTCGTCCACGGTCACACGCTTCATGGTGCGCGTTGCCGGGTTCATCGTCGTTTCCCAAAGCTGTGTCGCCGTCATTTCACCAAGGCCCTTATAACGCTGCACATCACACTTTCCACCAAATTCGGCCGTAACCTTCGGCAGATCGAGGTCGTTGTATACGTATTTTAAATTTTTGCCCTTCGACACCTTAAACAGCGGCGGCTGCGCCAGATAGATGTACCCGTTGTCCACCAGCGGCCGCATGTGACGGAAGAAAAACGTCAGCAAAAGCGTGCGAATATGCGACCCGTCGACGTCGGCGTCGGCCATGATTATGATTTTATGGTATTTCAGCTTCGTAATATCAAACTCATCGCCGATTCCCGTGCCGAGCGACATGATAATCGGGAGCAGCTTCTCGTTCCCATACACCTTGTCGATACGCGCCTTTTCGACGTTGAGCATCTTGCCCCAAAGCGGCAGAATCGCCTGGAAGCTGCGGTCGCGCCCCTGCTTGGCGGAGCCGCCCGCCGAATCGCCCTCAACGATATAGATTTCGTTCTTCTCCGGGTCGTTGCCCGAGCAGCGCGCCAGCTTACCCAACAGCGACGAGTCGCCCAATGTGCTCGACTTGCGCGTTGCCTCGCGCGCTTTCCGCGCTGCCTCGCGCGCACGCGACGCCGTGAGCGATTTTTCGAGAATCAGTTTTGCAACCGCTGGATTCTCCTCCAAAAATGCGGCAAACTTATCGCTGACTGCCTTATCCACCAGGCCGCGGATTTCCGAATTGCCGAGCTTTGTCTTGGTCTGCCCCTCAAACTGCGCCTCGACAACCTTAACGCTGATGACTGCCGTCAATCCCTCGCGCACATCCTCGCCTGTGAGATTCTGGTCCTTTTCTTTTAAAATATTGTATTTTCTTGCATAGTCGTTGAAAACGCGCGTCAGCGCCGTCTTAAAGCCAACCTCGTGCGTACCGCCCTCAGTGGTGTTGATATTATTTGCAAAGCTTACCAGCGTTTCATTATAGCTGTCGGTGTACTGCATCGCAATTTCTACATAGGCGTCGTTCTTCTGCGCGTCAAAATAAATCACGTTATCGTGAATTGGCACCTTTTTGCGGTTGATATGGCTGACAAACTCGCGAATACCGCCCTCATAGCACATTTTATTTTCCACGACCTCTTCGCCGCGCAGGTCGGTAAAGTTGATATGCACGCCCGCATTGAGGAACGCCTGCTCGCGCAGACGAATCAAAAGCGTATCGTAATCGTATTCGATCGTTTCAAAAATCTGGTCGTCCGCCTTGAAGCGTACCTTTGTCCCGGTCTTGTCCGTCTTGCCAATCACCTTTGCCGGGGCGCAGCTCTTACCGCGCTCATACTTTTGGTAATAAATCTCTTCGCCGTTGCATACCTCAACCTCGAGCCACTCGGACAGGGCGTTTACAACCGAGGAACCAACGCCGTGCAAGCCGCCCGACACCTTGTATCCGCCGCCGCCAAACTTGCCGCCCGCATGTAAGATAGTAAAAACGACCTCCAGCGTCGAAATCCCCATCTTCGGGTGGATGCCCGTCGGGATACCGCGCCCATCGTCAATAACCGTTACGATATTGCCTTTGTCAATCGTAACGTCAATGTTTTTACAAAAGCCGGCCAGCGCCTCGTCGATCGCGTTGTCGACGATCTCATACACCAGATGGTGCAGGCCGCGGATGGATGTCGAGCCGATATACATACCCGGACGCTTCCGGACAGCCTCCAACCCCTCCAATACCTGTATTTGGTTTTCGTCATAGTTATTTGTGATGTTGTTTTCAATCATACTGCAAACATGTCCTTTCCCTGCTATATATCATAAGAGATGAAAAATCTCTGTATCATTCGATCTTAAACGCACCCGCGGCGCGCTTATAGAGTGTCTGCGCCGACAGCGGAGACACATATATACAATAACTGTCCTTTCCGCCGCAGAGCACATAGCTTTTCGGGAGGTCGCCCTTGCTGACCTCAACGACGCGCCCGCCCTTCTGCGTACTGTCTAAAAACTGGCGCGTTATTTTTGAAACCGACGTCGTATCCAAGTCGAGGATGGCAATTACCTCCGACTGCGACACAACCACGTCAGAGCCTAAGTGTAGATACATGTCTACGCCTCCGTCACCGTGTTATTATTTACATAAAAGTAGCGTACCGTGCCGTACGGCGCGGCCGCCTGCCGGTCCGTGCAGGTCAGAATCACCTGCTTGCCGCTGATTTTCCCAGCCAGATACTGCCGCCGCGACTCGTCCAGCTCGCTCATGATGTCGTCGAGCAAAATCACCGGATACGTACCGCGCGACTGGCGGATCACCTCCGTCAGCGCAAGCTTCAAGCTCAGCACCACGCTGCGCTGCTGCCCCTGCGAGCCATACAGCCTCGCGTCGCGCCCGTCAATCGAAAAGAGGAAGTCGTCCCGGTGCGCGCCGGTGTTGCTTGTCCCGGTTTCAATGTCGCGCCGCCTCCCCTTCTTGATTTTCTGTTCCAGTTCCTGCCGGAGCGCAGCGCCGTCGTACACGTCCTCACAGCAGTTGGACACATACTGCACGGCCAGCTCCTCCCCCGCGATCTCGCGGTGGATTGGCACAGCATAACGCATCAAATCCTCTAAAAAGCGGCGTCGGTAAGCAATAATCTTACACGACAGCTCGATCAAATAATCATCCCATACGTCCAGCGTATCGTCGCCGCTGCCGCTGCGCTTGATATCCTTGAGCAAATTGTTGCGCTGCTTAAGAATTTTTATATATTCGTTGAGAAGCGAAACATACACAGGCGAAAGCTGGCTCAGCGCCATGTCGACAAACCGCCGCCGCTCGGACGGTGAAGCTTTGATAATGGATAAGTCCTCCGGCGAGAACATGACGACGTTGATATAATCGGCAATCTGGCTGATTTTTTTGACCGGGACTTTGTTGATGGCAACAAATTTCTTTTTCCCGTCCAAAATCTTCATCTGGCCGGTATAGTCGCGCACCTCGTCACAAAACTCCACATCAACCTCGCACCAGTCCGCCCCCTCGCGTATCATCTCCCGGTCGGTCGCGCGCCGGTGCGAGCGCCCGGTACAAAACAGGAATACCGCCTCCAAAAGGTTCGTCTTCCCCTGCGCATTGTTGCCGTAGATCAAGTTCGTCCCATTCAGGAACGAAACTGCCGCCGATTTATAATTCCGAAAGTCCTTAAGCGTAAGCTGTTTGATATACATCCTACTTTACCGTAATCTGTACCGTTTCATCTTCAAATTCGACAGTGACACAGTCGCCCGGGCGCAGCTTTTTGCCCCGCATTGTGCATACCGCGCCGCCGATTGACACAATCCCGTCTAAAATCATGTCCTTTGCGTCCGCGCCGCTCTCCGCAATGCCGGAAAATTTCAAAAGCTGGTCAAGCTTGATGTATTCGGTTGTAATTGGGAGTTCTATTTTCTCCATGCAAGCGTCCCCCTCCGGCCCCGTCTCATCTTATGCCTGAATGATGATCGGCAGAATCATGTATAAAAATTCCTCACCCTCCAAAGGCGTGATAATCAGCGGATAGCGTTCCGTGATAAACTTCATTTTGACTTCCTCACAGTCGCAGTTTTTAAGCGCGTCCCACAGGTATTTGTGGTTGAACCCAATAAGAAGCTCCCCGCCGCTCGAATCGACGTTCAAAATATCCGACACCTTCCCCATGTGGGAACTGCAGCTCAGCGTAATCGTATCATCTTTAATATCGAGCTTGAGCGGGCTTTTCGCCGATTCAGCGTTAATAATCAGCGCCGCACGGTCGATCGAATCGCAGAACGACGCGACGTCGGCCTTGATCTCAATATTATACTCCGACGGGATTGCGGATTTATATTTGATGTATTCACCGTCGCGCAAGCGCGAAGTTACGGTGAAGTTACCAAAGTCGAACAGCACATGCTTGTCGGTAAAATACATCTCAACAGGAGTATCGTCATCTTTAATGATTTTTAAAAGCTCATTGAGCGTCTTACCAGGAACAATGGCGGTAAGGCGTTTTCCCTCGTCTTCGATCCCCTCTTTGCGGATGGCGAGGCGGTAGCCGTCGCTGGCAACCATCGTAAAGCCGCCGTCTTCGATCTCAAAGAGCGCGCCGGTCAGGACGGGCTTATTTTCCCGCTGCGACACGGCAAAAATCGTCTGCCGGATCATCTTTTTCAGCTTATTTGCTTCGATCTTGATGCACTGGTCTTTTTCCACTTCCGTAATTTTTGGAAATTCAGCCGCCAAAAGGCCAGAAATATCGAAATCGACATTTACGCACTTGATTTTTGTAATATTATTTTCGTCGCTCTCAATCAGCACCGGCGCATCCGGCAGTTTGCGCACAATGTCGCCAAACATCCGGGAATTGAGCACAATGCTGCCCGGCTCGGAACAGCTTGCTTCCACTTCGTAGCGGATACCAAGCTCCAAGTCATTGCCGGTCAATACCAGAGAACTGTCAGTGCATTCGATCAAAATCCCTTCCAGGATCGGAAGCGTGGATTTCTGGCTGACAGCCTTTTGTACGGTATTGATCGCCTCAAGCAGGTTTGCCTTATCGCAGATAAATTTCATGATCATCCGTCCTTTTTCTTTATTAAAATAAAAATAAAATAAATAGAATGTTAGAAGCAGTAGCAGTAGGGGG
>DVOF01000092.1 GCA_018713805.1 Candidatus Aphodoplasma excrementigallinarum
GGTAGGGGGGCTGGAAAACGTTGTGACGCCGCCCTACGATATTATTTCCGAGGAGCAGCAAAAACAATATTATGAAAAGCACCCGAACAATGTAATCCGCTTGGAATATGGGGCGGAGTATGAAACGGACAGCGAGAGCGACAACCGCTATACGCGTGCGGCGGCGTTTCTGCGTACGTGGATCGACGACGGGATACTGAAGTTTGAGGATAAGGAATGCCTGTATCTGTATGAGCAGCAGTTTTCCTTTTTGGGGCAGGAGCTTACCTACCGCGGTTTTGTTACGCTGACGCAGCTTGAGGAGTTCTCAAAGGGGATTATCCTCCCGCATGAGGAAACGCTCTCGAAGGCAAAGACCGACCGCTTTAACCTGATGGAAGCGACGCATGCAAACTTCAGCCAGATCTATTGCCTGTATATGGACGAGTCAGGCGATATCCGTTCCATGATGGAGCAGATTACGAAGAAGCCGGCGGACATCAGTTTCACGGCAGAAAACGACATTTTACAAAATGTATGGATTATACGCGACGATGATATGATTGCGTCCATTCAGAAAAAATTTGCCGACAAGCAGCTCTTTATTGCAGACGGGCATCACCGTTACGAAACGGCGCTGAATTTCCGCAATAAGATGCGGGAGGAGAATCCGGGCTGGAAGGAAGACGACCTGTTCAACTATGTCATGATGATGCTGGTCGACATGGACGATCCGGGCTTGGTTGTATTTCCGACACACCGGCTTGTGAATCACGTCAAAATTGATGAAGTGATGGCGATTTCGCTTTTAAAAGATGATTTTGATATTGATAAAATTATCGTGGACACAAAGCCTTCTATGCTCAGCGAAGCGATTGCAAAGGATTTGGTTGCGCTGAAGGAGAAAAAAGGGTTTGCGGTCTATTTCGGCGGGGAGTATTATTACCGGCTAAGCCTGCATGACGCGTCTGTCATGGACCAGTATTTGCCGGAGAAGTCGAGTGCATACCGGAATTTGGATGTAACGATTTTGCATACATTGGTGCTTGACAAAATATACGGAATCAATACCGAAGATTTGAAGAATCAGAAGAACCTGACCTATACGCGCGACCCGCTCGAGGCGATCGAGGCGGTGCAGAACGGTACGCAGCAATGTGCGTTCCTGCTCAATGCCACTAAGGTACGTGAGATCAAGGATGTGTCGCTTGCAGGGGAGAAAATGCCGCAAAAATCGACCTATTTTTATCCCAAGCTGATCACGGGAATTGTTATGAATAAATTTTAGACTAAAAGGGAGGCAGGGCGGTTAAATAGCCGCCCTGCCGTTTACTTTAGGCAAAGATTCGGAAAATCCAAAGCACAAGGCCAGATAGGACGGAGATGGAGATACCGAACACCAGGACCGGCCCTGCGATTGTAAACATTTTTGCCGCCATGCCGAGGACATACCCCTCGCTTTTATACTCCATGGCAGGCGAAACGATCGAGTTTGCAAAGCCGGTAATTGGGACGATCGTACCTGCGCCGGCGAATTTCGCGATTTTGTCGTACAGGTTCAGTCCGGTCAGGAGCGCGCCGATAAAGATCAGCGTTATGCTCGTTGCGCTCGCAGCGGCCTCCTTGCCGAGGTTGCCGAAATGAGTGTAGATATCGCTGGTCCCCTGGCCAATCATGCAGATTAGCCCGCCGATCAGAAAGGCAAAGCACATATCTTTCAGGAGAGGGGAGTCGGGGGATTTGCTTTCAACCAGGCTTTTATAGCCGCTTTGCGTCATATTCTTCATACTATCACAATCCTTTATTGATTTGTGTTTATAGTTTGGCATAAAAAAAGACAAATATGCGCCTATAGGCAGAATAAAACCAATGCGTTTGCACGATAATAGAACAGAAAGAAAAAAGAAAGCGGGGATACCATGAAAACAATTGCATTTTATGATACAAAGCCATACGATAAGATTTATTTTGACAAGCACAAGAAAGAATATGATTTGGAGTTCAAATATTTTGAAAATAAGCTTAATGCCGATACTGCCATGATGGCGCGCGGCTGCGACGGCGTGTGTGCATTTGTGAACGATGATTTAAATGGGGAAACGATCGAAACGCTGTACGAAAATGGAATCGAAGTGATTGCCATGCGATGCTCCGGCTATAACAACGTCGATTTTAGCAAAGCATTTGGCAAAATCCATGTGCTGCGTGTCCCGGCGTATTCGCCATATGCGGTTGCAGAGCATGCCATGGCGATGCTGCTGACGTTGAACCGGAAGACACACCGGGCCTATATCCGTACGAGGGACTTCAACTTCAGCCTAAATGGGCTTGTCGGGTTCGACCTGCATGGGAAAACGGCCGGCATTATCGGTACGGGAAAAATTGGGCAGATTTTTATCGACATTTGCCGCGGGTTCGGCCTGCGTGTGATTGCCTATGACCCATACCCGGCAAAGGATAAGGGCATCGACTATGTTGATCTGGAAACGCTGTGCCGGGAGGCGGATATAATCTCCTTGCATTGCCCGCTCACAGATTCGACCAAGCATATTATCCGGCAAGAGACATTGGATTTGATGAAGGATGGGGTATATATCATCAACACGTCGCGCGGGAAACTGATCGACAGCGAGGCGTTGCTGCATGCAATCAAGTCCGAACGGGTAGGCGGCGCGGCGCTCGATGTATATGAGGAAGAAACGGAATACTTCTTCGAGGATTACTCCGAGGAAATCATGCCGGACGATGTGCTGTCACGACTAATCTCAATGCCGAATGTACTGGTTACATCTCACCAGGCATTTTTGACAAAGGAGGCGCTGGAGAACATTGCGCTGACGACATTAAACAACCTGAAAGACTATTACGCCGGGCAGCCGCTTGTCAACGAGGTATGCTACCACTGCCAGAAAAACGGGAGCTGCAAAAAGGATCATAAAGAACGCTGCTTCTAAAGCTAAGCACAAAAAAACAGCAGTCAGATTGGCTGCTGTTTTTTTGTGCTATTCAGAAATTTGTACGCTTTTGATTTCCGCTTCCATAGATGCCCACTTGGTGGCGACGTATTCCAGGGAGCCGACCTCAATCCGTTTCCCTTCTGTCGTATACAGGGCGGAGCCTGTCTGTTTCCCATCGACCTGCACAGTAATCAGAACGTCGTAACGGTCTACCGCAGAGGTCTTTACAATCGTACCGTCAATCAGTTCGGAATAGTCTTCATTTTCCAATTTTTCTACATTAGTGACAGTGCCAAGGTATGCTTCGTCTGAAAGGCTGGAGTAGAGCTCTCCCTTTTTCATAATTGCGTTCACACTTTCATCGCGGATTTGCCGAACCCGCAGCACATACTCGATTTGGACCGGTGCCGAGCCGTTGTCGCCGAGCAAGCCGGAAAAGCGGATCACCGCACCTGCAATGCACAATAAAATTACTAGTACGATCAGAATATCAATGATGCTGACCTTCCGAAAGAGCTTGCCGTTTTCGTCAATAATCATTTATTCCGCCTCCCCGTTTTCATTATAGAGCGTCATCTCAAGGACGGCCCCGTTGATGGAATAGCCTCTGCCCTCAAGCGACATCCTTGTCCCAACTTTGACCGGGACATTGCCTACGCTGATATCCTTATCCGTTTCGCTCGCAGACGCGGTAACGGTGACATAGATGTCATAACGCTCCGGCACGAGTGAGTTTTTATATTCGCCGGTCATAGCATCCAGCACAAGCCTTTCCGCCGGGCTGAACGACACATCCTTCAGCGTTGCCTCCGATTTGCCGGAGAGCGTTACTGTGTCGCCTTCTTTTACCAGGTCTAAAACGTCAAGCGTGCTCTCCTGCACTTCTACGACAAAATCGAGCTGCTTCTGCGCGCCCGTCCCCTGCATGGGTGCAATTACCAGCACATACGCAATAACGGCAATGACCGCCACGACAACGATGGCAATCAAAACGTCAAATATCGTAAAGCGCGGCTTTTTCTTTGTATTTGCC
>DVOF01000093.1 GCA_018713805.1 Candidatus Aphodoplasma excrementigallinarum
AATCTGTGACGGAGGGGCATCCGGATAAGGTCTGCGACCTGGTTTCCGATGCGATATTGGATCATATCCTTGCAGGCGACCCAAACGCGCGCGTTGCCTGCGAAGTGACCGTTACAACAGGTCTTGTCATGGTTGTCGGCGAGATTAGTACGACGGCGGACTTTGATGTGCAGGAGATTGTCCGTTCTACCATCAAGGAGATCGGTTATGACCGGGCAAAGTTTGGGTTTGACTGTGATACCTGCGCGGTGATTACAGCGCTGGACAAGCAGTCGCCGGACATTGCACTCGGCGTGGACAGGTCGCTTGAGGTAAAGGACGGGGAAATGGCGGAAGCAAACGGCGCAGGCGACCAGGGAATGATGTTTGGGTACGCATGCACGGAAACGCCGGCCTATATGCCGATGCCGATCTATTACGCGCATAAAATGGCGCGCCGGCTAACTGAGGTCAGAAAGGATGGTACGCTGTCCTATCTGCGCCCGGACGGAAAAACGCAGGTCACGGTAGAGTATGATGGGGACAAGCCGGTACGCATTGATACGGTCGTAGTGTCGAGCCAGCATGACGCGGAGGTGTCGCTCGATACGATCCGGCGGGACCTGATTGAGCATGTGATCCGTCCAACGCTGCCGGAGGCGCTTGTGGACGAGCATACAAAATTTTTCATCAATCCGACCGGCCGGTTTGTCGTTGGCGGGCCGCAGGGTGACTCTGGCCATACGGGAAGAAAGATTATCGTCGATACATACGGCGGTTACTCGCGCCATGGCGGCGGTGCATTCTCTGGCAAAGACCCGACAAAGGTGGACCGCAGCGCGGCGTATGCGGCGCGCTATGTGGCAAAAAATGTCGTTGCAGCCGGCCTTGCCGACCGCTGCGAGCTTCAAATCGCCTATGCGATTGGGGTTGCAAAGCCGGTGTCGGTGCTGGTCGATACATTTGGAACGGCTAAGATTGCAGAAGAGAAGATTGCCGCTCTGGTCGAGAAGCACTTTGACCTTCGACCGAGCGCGATTATTGAAACGCTGGGTCTTCGCCGTCCCATTTACAAGCAGACAGCGGCCTATGGCCATATGGGGAGAGAGGACATTGACCTGCCGTGGGAGAGGACGGACAAGGTTGAGCTGCTCCGGAAGGAAGCAGGGCTTTGATAAGTAGAGCAGTATAATAGAATGCGCCTTATTTTAAGGCGCATTTTTTGTATCATATTTTGTCCACCTTTCTCATAGAGTAGTAGCAAAGGAGGGATTTAAATGGAACGGGTCTATCAGCGTGGACGGGTACGCCAGAGGAGTTCGCCGCATAACACAAGGCGGGAAATACCGGAAATAAAGCTGTTTCAGCCCAAAAGGATGCTGATTCAGGCGATTGCTGCCGTCGTCCTGTTTGGGTTTATCTATACGGTGCAGTTTTTTGACAACCCATTCTGCAACTGGGTTAAAAACGAAGTCGCTTATACGCTCAACTATACCGTAAGTGTGGAAAGCGTATATAAATCTTCGCAGGAAGTTATGGAGTATCTTTCCGGGAAAATTGCGGAGGGGCAGATCTATATCAATACAGCGTTGCCGGCAGTGAGCCCGGACGCGGCTCCGGCTTCCGGCGCGGCGCAGCCGGCGGCTTCTCCATCCGCTTCGCCAGACCCGGCTACGCAGGTATCCCCGACGCCCTTGCCGGATCTGACCCAGCAGCCAGGAGCAACAGACCCTGCCGTCTCACAGGCACAGTAGGAGAGCGCGTATGGTCAAGCTGGGATGGCTCTATATCAATCTATTTTCCATACCACTGCTGATTGTGGCCGTGCTGACTGGCTCTGCCGGGAGCATGGCCATTGCTTATCTTGTCGTTACGCTGCATGAGCTTGCACACTTTTGCGCCGCGCGTTACTTCCGTGTGGGGGTCAGCGGCTTTGTCATCATGCCGTTCGGCGTATGCCTCCGCCTAAAGGAAAACCATATCAAAGACCCTGTGCAGGAGAGCGTGATCTGTGCGGCGGGGCCTGCGTGCAATTTGCTGTTGATTGTGGCGGCAATCCTGCTTCGTCCGTATCTTCCATGCCCGCCTGACGGATATGCATTTTTTCTCTATTCCAATTTTTCGATTTTGCTAATCAATATCGTACCAATCATTCCGCTCGACGGCGGGCGTATCCTGCGCGCGCTTCTGACGCACCGGTATGGCTTTATCAAGGCAGTCCGTATCACCGAGGTGGTTTCCCAGATCAATATTGCGCTGGTTGGCCTGCTGGGGATTTATATCCTGTATCTCACACATTTCAACGTATCCATGATGATGCTTTGCGCCTTTTTGCTTTTTAATATGAGCGCAGAAAAGAAAAACAGCGAGCTGATCGTCATGCAGCAAATCATATATTCCAAAGAGAAGCTGACAAAACGGCAGATTATGCCGGTTAAAGAGCTGGCTGTGATGGAGCAGACGGATGCAAGGCGTCTGCTTAAAAACTTTTCCTATAACAGCTACTATCTTTTGAGCGTGCTGGACAAAAATCTCACCATTTTAGGCACATTGAGCGAAACGCAGGTAATTGAAGCGGTCATCCGTGCAGGAAAGACCATTTCAGCCGGGCAAATTCTCTCCAGCCGGCATAGAAGGTAGAAAAATAAAAGATTTCTGCCACAAGGTATTGTAT
>DVOF01000007.1 GCA_018713805.1 Candidatus Aphodoplasma excrementigallinarum
AGCGTTCGTCCTGAGCCAGGATCAAACTCTCGAAAAAAATATTTCGTTCGTTTTAATAGCTCATTCATAGAGTGCTGACATGTTACTGTCGGCTGCGGATTTCTCCGCTAAAAAACTCAAATTCATCGACAAGTTTTGTTTCGTCGTACACTGTTTAATTTTCAATGTCCAATGCCGCACGGGCGCAGCTTTCCGCCCCGCTCTCAAGCGACGTGTTTTAGTATACCACCTCTTTCTCCCCTTGTCAAGCTTTTTTTTTATCTTTTTTCGCCTTTTTTGCGCTTTGTGCTTTTTGCCCCTTTTTATTGCTATTTTTCCCGATTTAGGATATACTATACAAAAAAATGTGAGGAGAACATAATGGACTTAACTTCAAGACAAACCATTCAATATATCAAACAAAAATACGGGTTCCAGATGCGTAAGGGGCTGGGGCAAAACTTTTTGTGCGACGCATCCGCGCTGGACGCAATCATTACCGCCGCCGGCCTGACGGCGGAATCCGGCGCGCTGGAGATCGGCCCCGGTATCGGCGTCCTGACGGCGCGGCTGGCCGCCGCCGCCAAAAAAACCGTTGCAGTCGAAATCGATGCGCGCCTGCTTGACGTACTGGCCGAAACGCTCGACGGCTATGATAACGTCAAAATCGTCCATGCCGACGTGATGAAAACCGATTTGGCCGCACTGATAGCGGAGGAGCTTTCCGAATGCAATTCCGTCTCCATCGCCGCCAACCTTCCTTATTATATTACAACGCCAATCCTGACCCGCCTTTTGGAGGATACGTCCCTGCATGTGCAGAACATCGTCGTCATGGTGCAGAAGGAGGTGGCCCAGCGGCTTTGCGCCACGCCGGGAAGCAAGGCCTATGGCGCGCTGTCAGTGCTGGTGGCCTATCACTGCATCCCTGAAATCGTAACGGTTGTGCCGGCGTCTTCCTTCCTGCCGCCGCCAAAGGTGGACTCCGCAGTGGTAAAGCTCGCCATGCGCGCTGCGCCACCGGTCACGCCGCGCGACGAAAGGCTGTTCTTCCGTACGGTACGCGCCGCCTTCGGCCAACGGCGCAAAACGCTTATCAACGCGCTGTGCGGCGCGGGGCTGTTTGCCGGCCCGAAGGACGAACTCCGCTCCATCGTCGCCAGCCTCGGTTTCAATGAAACAATTCGCGGTGAGACGCTGGGTCTGTCCGAGTTCTGTGCGCTTTCCGACGCACTGTCGGCACACGGCATTTCATAAAATTATTATATTATAATATGAAAAAAGCCGTCCATACCGGACGGCTTTTCATTGCCCAATTAAATATCTTCCTAATCTAAAATGTATACCCGGACCTGTCTGGAGCCAAAGCTGAGCGCCTCTGCGCGCGACCCCATGAACAAATCCACATGATAGCCCGACACGCCCGTGTCCCCTGCGAAGCACTCCCCGTATACATACGAACCGTCCACCGTTTCGATGTACAGGCGCGACCCAAGCGGGATTATGCTGGGGTCAACCGCAACCGTGCCGACTGTCGGCGTTTTGCCGAGCGCCGTGCGCGGGTTTGTCTTCCCAAGCGTTTCGTACGAGCCGTCGTACGCAGTCGCCCGGCAGGTGATTACCTTTGCCCCTGCCATCGAGGCCGAACTTCCACTTCTTGACGCAAGCTTTGTAACAGGCGCAGCCTCCGGCTCCTTCGTGCCGATGGCAACAACCTTATTGACCGGCTCATCCACGACCTCGCGGGCAATCTCTTCCCGCTCCGTTTCCTGGCCGTTTTTCGTCACAACGCGGTACGTCACGTTCGCAAGGCCGTTTTCGCCCTCCGTCATGACCTTTGTTGTCCCCTTCTCCACGCTGTCCGAGTTTTCCTCTATCGTTTCGTATCCGATTACCTCTTCTTCCGTAACCTCGCTTATATCAACGCGCGCAATCGCAATGCGCATGTCTGCGGACGTCTGCGCGTCCGCCGCCGGCTCCAACTCGTCGTTTTCGTCCAGCGTGATTCCATATTGCTCCAGTACCGCGCCCACTGTCGGAAGCGCGCTGCGGACTGTCTTTTCTCCGTCCATATCCGATATCCGGATATCGAATGCTCGTGTAATATTGATTTGCCTTGCCTCGCTGATGGGAGTGTCGGCCGCTGCGGAGACGATATCCTCCGGCGTCAGCACAATGCCTGCTTCGTCAAACAGCGCGCCCACCGTCGTCTTTGTCGTTCTCAGCGTAGCCACGTTTCCATTGTCATTTACCGTAACCTCCCAGCTCGCCGCCGCCACCAGAGTCATGAAGGTAACGGCAATCATCAACGTTACAATTGTGCCGGTAATCAAAGCTTTGCGAGGGGACAAATGTTTTACATTCCATTTGCCGAATAAAACCATAATTCCTCCGTTCTCCGCCTCAGCAAGCCGCTCGGGACACAAGTAAATCTGTATTTTGCGTCCAAAGGCAACACCGGCCTGCCGCACAAGGCGGGTTTACTGTTGTTTGATTTGGGCATGCCCCATTCTACTCCCATTTCACACATTTGTCAAGGT
>DVOF01000094.1 GCA_018713805.1 Candidatus Aphodoplasma excrementigallinarum
GCGACAGACGGCGCACAGAGCGGCGGCGGTTTTGCAGGGCTGTCGGGCATTATCATGATCATTGCCATGTTTGCGATCATGTACTTTTTGTTGATCCGCCCGCAGAGGAAGAAGGACAAGCAGACGAAAGAGATGATTGCGGCGCTCGGCGTTGGCGACGTCATTACGACGATCGGCGGCATTATCGGCAAGATTGTCAAGATTAAAGACGATGAAGTGATGATCGTTACGGGAATGGTTGGGAACCCGAACGAACGCTCGACCATGCGTTTTGCAAAGTGGGCGATCCGCGACGTTGTGAAGAAGGTGGAGAAGAAGGACACCTTTGACGAGCCGGAGGCACTGGAAGAAGCGGAGAGCGAGGAACCGGCAGAGGAGAGCAAGGAATAAGATTTTTTGCGTTTTTTGAATAAAATGGCTCGGCCCCGAATAGTGTATAGTAGATACACTGTCCGGGGCTTTTTCCGGTTTGATATGCCTTGCGCCCGGCGGCGCGGCGGAAATGGAGGCTTTATGAGTCATTTATCAACAGCAAACACAGAAAACACATCGAAAAAAAACGCCCTGTCGGTCGTATTTGGCGTGGTGACAGCACTAATCATCAGCTTTGCCGCCTTTGCCATTTTGGCGGCAGTTATGCTGTGGGGCGGAATCGGCGAGGGCCTGGCCGGGCCGCTCACCATTGCGGCCAGCGTCATCAGTATTTTGGCCGGAGCGTTCCTGACGGCGCGGCGTATCGGGGAGAAGGGGTGGCTCTGGGGTGCGGTCTGCGGCCTTGTGTACTATATCATCGTGTACATATGCGCGCTTTCCGCCATGATGGAGTTCAACTTCTCGCTCAAGACTCTGCTCATGCTTCTGCTCGGCGCAGTCTGCGGCATGGCAGGGGGGATACTGGGTGTAAACGCCGGCACGAAAAAGCGGCGGCGGTAGTATGGCAGTGTAGGGGATGGCCTCGGCGCCATCCCATTTTTGACGTTGGGGAGGGACGGCCAGAGGCCGCCCCCTACATTTTTTTTCATGTCTTTTATTAACTCTGGCGTTATAGGCCCCGATCTATCTTCATATTCGTATATGCTTTTCTTTATCAGCCGTTCTAATAGTTTATTGACCGACCTGCCATCCGCCTTTGCAATATAATCTAATTTATCAAGCAAATCTCCATTTATCCTTAGCGTATATCTTCGTATATAATCAGCCATTTTGGGCACCTTCTTAAAAAACTATTAGCATTATTATAACATAATAGATGCGTTATAATTGATATTTAGCGATATAACCGCTAAGAAATCCTGTGTGACGCGCCATGTTTTTAAGGATGTTTTACGCAAATGAACGCGCGAAACATTGACAACCGCGCCCGTAAGGTGATATACTATTTAAAGTTGTTTTTCGTTAGTTTACAGCCGCGTCGGGCGGCGGAAGGGGAGTTACATAAGATGTTAATGAGCAGGCTTTTGGGCGAGCGGTACAAGGAGAAACCGGCTGACGCGACAATGGTGAGCCACATATTCCTCCTGCGCGGGGGCTATATGCGGCAGGTGGCGAACGGGATATATTCGCTTTTGCCGCCGGCAAAGCGCATCGTGTCCAAAATTGAGAATATCATCCGGCAGGAGATGGACGCAATCGACGGGCAGGAGGTGCTGATGCCGGTTGTACTTCCGGCAGAATTGTGGAAGGAGTCGGGCCGGTGGGAGAGCGTCGGCAGCGAGCTGATGCGCATCAAAGACCGGGCCGGGATGGACATGCTGCTCGGCATGACGCATGAGGAAGCGGTGGTACACCTTGCGCGCAGCGAGGCGATGTCGTATACCAAGTACCCGTTCATGCTCTATCAGATACAGACGAAGTTCCGCGACGAGCCGCGCAGCCGCGGCGGGCTAATCCGCGTGCGCGAGTTTACGATGAAGGACGCGTACTCGTTCCACACGTCGCAGGAGGACTTAGAGCAGTATTATATGCGCTGCCATGCGGCGTATGAGCGGATTTATCAACGCGCGGGGCTGAAAAATGTGATTTCCGTGTTCTCCGACACGGGGATGATGGGCGGCAGCGCGGCACACGAGTTTATGCTGATTAACGACTTTGGCGAGGATTCGCTCGTAATTTGTAAAGAGTGCGGCTACAGCGCAAACATGGAGATTGCAAAGTGCGTATATAAAAACCGCGGCAGGGCAGAGAGTGAGATCGAAGAGGTCTACACGCCGGATATGAAGGATATTGAGTCAATCGCGAAAAAGTTTGATACCGACGCGTCGAACACGATTAAGGCAACGGTGTTTGCGACGGATAACTCGGACAAGCCGCTCGTTGTGTTTATCCGCGGCGACCTTGAGGTCAATGAGGCGAAGCTTAAGCGCGTTGTCGGCTCGAATGTATACCCGTATACAAACTATGCGCACACCGACCTGACGTTTGGCTTTATCGGGCCGTACAACTTGAAGGCGGACTGCGACGTGCTCTACGACGAGTCGCTGCGCGACGAAAACGACCTCGTTTGCGGCGCGAATAAGGAGAATTACCACGTTTCGGGCGTGTGCATGAAGCGCGATGTGAACCCGGCGGAATATGTGGACGTGGCGAAGGTACTCGACGGCGCGATTTGCCCGAAGTGCGGCAAGCCCATTTCGCTCGAGCGCGGGATTGAGATCGGGAACATCTTCCAGCTTGGGACAAAGTATACAAAGAGTATGCATATGGAGTATGTGGATGCGAACGGCAAGCTCCAAACGCCGATCATGGGCTGCTACGGCATTGGCGTGGGCCGCCTGCTGGCGAGCGTAATTGAGGACAACCACGACGATTTTGGCCCGATTTGGCCGATGAGCGTAGCGCCGTGGCAGATTCACATCTGCTCGCTCAACAACCAGAAGGAAGAGGTAAAAGCGGTTGCTGGGGAACTTTACAGCGCGCTGAGCGGCAAGTACGAGGTTATTATGGACGACCGTAAGGCCGCTCCGGGGATTCAGTTCGCGGACGCGGACCTGCTGGGCGTGCCGGTGCGCGTTGTGGTGAGCCAGCGTGGGCTTGCGAACGGCGAGATTGAGATTGCGACGCGCGATAAGAGCGTGAAAATGAACGTCAAGAAAGAGGATGCACTCGCACAGATTGAGGCACTCACAGAGCGGCTGTGCCGGGAGTCGAGATAAAGTGCATAAACAATAAAAAAAGCAGTCCTGTATCAAACAGGACTGTTTTTTATGCGATATTTTATACGAGTTTCTCGCCCAAATTTTTGCCGCCGAGCAGATGGAAGTGCAAATGCATTACCGTCTGGCCGCCGTTTTTGCCGCAGTTATTGATAATGCGGTAGCCGTCGTCTTTGATGCCGGCGGCTTCGGCAATTTCGCCAATCTTTGAGAAAATGTGCGCCACAACGCCAGCGTTTTCCGGCGTGACCGCGTTGGCACAGCAGATGTGCTC
>DVOF01000095.1 GCA_018713805.1 Candidatus Aphodoplasma excrementigallinarum
GACGTATTGCGCCTGTATTTGGATGGGAAGAGCTATCAGGAGATATCAGAGGAGCTTGGCAGGACATCGAAATCAATCGACAATGCGCTTCAGAGAATTAAAAAGAAGCTTGAAACGCAGCTTACGGCGCCCGGAGGGGCGTAAGGGCTGTGGCAGACGGAAGGCGATGGCCTGGTATGATTCTGTAAATTTGCCTGGTTTCCAGGTTGATTTGGCTCTACCTAAGTTTTAGAGGGCACAGGCGCTGTGCGTTTGGCGGCGACAACTTGTGTAGAGCACCAATTTATTCAAAGTGAGGGGATCAACATGTACGAAGACAAGACACTGATTTGTAAGGACTGTGGGAACGAGTTCGTTTTTACGGCAGGCGAACAGGAGTTCTACGCGGAAAAGGGATTTGAGAATGAGCCGCAACGTTGTAAAGATTGCCGTGCGGCAAGAAAAGCAGCAATCCGCGCATCGCGGGAAATGCACGACGTGATTTGCGCCGACTGCGGCGCGCCGACGCAGGTGCCCTTTAAGCCGAAGGACGACCGGCCCGTGTATTGCAGTGCTTGCTTTGAGAATCATAGATAAAATTTTTCTGGAATCTTTTATCTTTTGAGAAAAAACACGTTATACATTGTATGATGTGTTTTTTTCTTGCATTTTTACAAAAAGGGTATATAATAGAGGAGGTATGGAAGTAAAATAAAAATTGGCACAGAAAAGGAAACGAATGGTATGAGCTTAGATTTTGTGAAAAGGTATTTGCGTAAGGCGCGGCTATATGCACAGTACAAAATCCGTATCAGTACGGCGCAGACCATTGTCGGCGGGTTTTTGCTGATTATTCTGATCGGGACGATTTTGCTGACGCTTCCAATCTCGACAAGGAGCGGGGAGTCAACCGGATTTGTTGATGCGCTGTTCACGGCGACATCCGCGACCTGTGTGACGGGGCTTATTGTATTTGACACATACAGCTATTGGAGCCTGTTTGGACAGCTTGTCATCCTGGCCATGATCCAGATTGGCGGGCTTGGCTTTATGACGATGGGCGCGGTGTTTGCATTTGTGCTCAGGAGCAAGATCAGCTTCCGGCAGCGGCTCGTAATGAGCGAGTCGATCAGCGTGGACATGACAAGCGGGATTGTACGTATGACGCAGCATATCCTTGTCGGCACGATGATTTTTGAGGCTGTTGGAGCCTTGATTTTAGCCGTGCGTTTTATTCCGGAATTTGGATTTTGGAACGGGTTGTATAAGGGCGTGTTCCATGCAATTTCCGCCTTTTGCAACTCCGGCATGGACTTGATGGGGCAGCGTGAGGCGTTCAGTTCAATGACGTATTACGTAAACGATTGGACGGTCAATCTGACGATCATGCTGCTGATCATCATTGGCGGCACCGGGTTTTACGTGTGGGAGGACATCTACCACGCCAAAAGCTACAAGGGGCTTAGCCTGCACAGCAAGATTGTGTTGACCATGAACATTGCGCTCATTGTTGCAGGCGCAGCAATGATTTTCGGCATGGATTATAACAATCCGGAAACGCTTGGCCCGCTGTCGCCCGGTTCAAAGGTGCTGGCGTCGCTGTTCCAGTCGGTCGTGTGCAGGACGGCCGGATTTAATACGGTTGCGCTCTCGTCGTTATCCGTGGCGTCGATTTTCACCATGATTCTTCTGATGTTTATCGGCGGCGCGCCCGGCTCGACGGCAGGCGGGATTAAGACGACGACGCTTGGCCTGCTGTTTTTTACGGCAAAGTCGAGCCTGAGCGGTTCAAAGGATATCAATGCGTTTCACAGGCGGATGGATACGATGGCGGTTCGGCGCGCTGTGACGATCGTGTTGATTGCGCTTTGCGTCGTTGTGGTTGGAATCATTATCCTGTCCGGCGACGACCCGAGCCTGTCGTTTATTGAAATTGTGTTTGAAGTTGTGTCCGCATTCGGCACAGTCGGCCTCACGCTTGGCATTACGCCGGAGCTGGGCGTGATTTCAAAGCTGACGCTTTCCTGTATTATGTTCTTTGGCCGTGTCGGCGTTGTAACGATTATGCTGTCGCTTACCATCAAGGGCGTTCAGGCAAAGAATACCATCCGGTATCCGGTAGGGAAAATTTTGATCTAATATTAATGATTCAGAAAATAAAAAAAGGGAGAAACTACGATGAAACAGTCTTTTGCAGTTTTGGGGCTTGGAAGTTTTGGCCAGAGTGTGGCGCGTACGCTCTATTCGCTCGGCCACGAGGTGCTGGCAATTGACGGTAACGAGGAGACCGTGCAGGCGATTTCCAACAGCGTGACCCATGCAATTGAGGGGGACTGCCGCGACGAAAACGTGCTGCGTGCAGTCGGGATCCGGAACTTTGATGTTGTTGTTGTGGCGATCGGGCAGGATTTGGAGGCGTCGATCCTGATTACAACGATGCTCAAGGAGCTAGGGGCACCGTTTGTAGTTGCGAAGGCGCACAGCCAGGTACATTCCCGTATTCTCAAAAAGGTGGGCGCCGACAAGGTCGTATTTCCGGAGCTTGACATGGGGGTGCGGGTTGCCAATTCGCTGTCTAATGTCAATGTTGTCGACCTGCTGTCGCTGTCCGATGGCTACAGCATTGTGGAGATTAACTGCCCGGATAGCTGGGTCGGTAAGAGTTTGGTTGAGCTTGATATACGCGCCCGGTATGGGATCAACATCCTTGCGGTGCGCGACGGCGACGACATCGACGTGTCGCCCGACCCGAACCGCGTCTTTGCTAAGGAAGATGTTGTAATTGTCATCGGCGCAAACGACGATATGAGCGACATCAAATGATGACGGAAATACGGAGCAGTTCCAATAAAACATATAAATATATCAAGTCCCTCCAGGCGAAAAAGGCGCGGGCGCAAAGCAGAAGCTACCTGGTCGAGGGGATCAAATCGGTGCGGGAGGCGTTTGACGCGGGCGTGCCGGCTGAGCTTTTAGCTCTCAGCAGTACGGCGGCGCGGGAAACGGAGATTGGAGAGATTATCTCATCGGCGCAGGAGCGAGGCGTTCCGGTATATGAGGTGGCGGACAGCCTGTTTGCGGCGCTATGCGACACAAAAACGCCGGAAGGCGTGTTGTGTGTTGCCAAAATGCCGCACCAGCAGGAACTTGTAGTTCAGGATGGCGTATACTTATACTGCGACCACGTTTCCGACCCGGGCAATGCCGGGACGCTGGTCCGGTGTGCCGACGCGGTCGGCGCGGCGGGTGTGTTGTTTTCGCCGGGGTGCGTAGATATATACAGCCCAAAGGTTGTCCGCGCGGCGATGGGGTCGCTGTTCCATCTGCCAGTTTATGACGGCGTGGAGCTTGCGCGCCTGCGCGCCATGAAAGAGCAGGGCTTCCGGCTGCTTGCGGGCGCGCTGTCCGATATGGCGCAGGACTACCGGGAGGCAGCTTATCCGCCGCGCGCCGTCATTGTAATAGGGAATGAGGCAAACGGCGTATCGCGCGAAGTGCTTGCGGCGTGCGACAGCACGGTCATTATCCCAATTACCGGACGGGCGGAGTCTTTAAACGCTTCTGTCGCGGGGGCGCTTTTGCTTTACGAATGGCGGCGGAACAATCGCGTTTAAGAAAGAGGGAAGAGGCATGGAACAAAAACGGTTTGAAAAGCAGCTTGCATTTTTGGTTGAAGCCGACAAGATGAAAACCATTTTCCGGCGTACGCGCCTGATTACGGAAAACAGGCGGGAGGACGACGCGGAGCATTCGTGGCACTTTGCCCTGACGGCGCTGGTGCTACTTGAATATGCGAAGGAGGACGTGGACATTAACCATGTGATTCAGATGGCGCTGGTGCATGACCTGGTCGAGGTCTATGCCGGAGATACCTTTGCCTATGACGAGCAGGGCTATCAGGACAAAGAGCAGCGCGAGCTTGCGGCGGCGGACAAGATTTTTGGCCTGTTGCCGGACGAGCAGGGCAGGCGCCTACGCGCGCTGTGGGAAGAGTTTGAAGCCTTTGAAACAAAGGAAGCGTGCTATGCCAACGCGATTGACCGGCTCCAGCCGTTTATCAACAATGCGAAAACGCAGGGTCATACCTGGCGCGAGGGCAGCGTGACGAGCGCGCAGGTCTACAAGCGGATGGATGCGGTGCGCCTGTATGCGCCGGAGCTGTGGCCGTTTGTCACGGCGGTCATCGACGATGCGATTGAGAAGGGGTATCTAAAGCCGTAAAAAATG
>DVOF01000096.1 GCA_018713805.1 Candidatus Aphodoplasma excrementigallinarum
CGCAAAGGGGTAAAACGAATGGCAGGAGAATCCACGATGGTACAGCAAGTCACGGCCTATATCGACTACTTAAAACACCAGCACGGCCTGCAAGTCACCGTCCACGACCGGACGGCGCTCCTTGCGCCTTACATGGGCGAGCTGGCGGCCTACAACGTCCATGCAAACCCCTACTGCCTGTATGTAAAGTCGCAGAAAAACCTCTGGGACCGCTGCCGGCAAAAGCAGGACAAAGTGTTCGCCAAATGCCGGGAGGGGGCGTTTTTCGGGATGTGCTACGCCGGCGTGGAGGAGTTTGTGGTGCCGTTTTTCTACGAGGGGGCGGTCGCCGGGTTTGTCAGTGTGAGCGGCTACCGGAAAAACGCCGTGCAGGCACAGCAGCGCATCTGCACCTTGTCGAACGAATACCGGCTCGACCGCGGCATGCTCTCCTCGCTCTATGAGGAACATCTCTCGCCCGACATCCCGGACATGGGCTTTGTCCGGACACTGATCGTCCCGCTCTGCGCCATGCTGTCGCTGCTGTGCTCCCACACAGCGCAGACGTACCCGGAGGAGCGCTATGTCAGCGAGTCGAATTACATCTACGGGCACATCATCGTCTATCTGCGCAAAAACTACGCCTCAAAAATCACGCTTGAGCGCCTCGCGGCGATGTGCCATTGCAGTAAGTCGTATATCAGCCATATTTTCAAAAAGCACAGCGGGCTGTCAGTCAGCGCATATGTCAACCAGATCCGCCTGTCGGAGGCAAAGCGGCTTTTGGCGGATACGACGCTGTCGGTCAAGGAAATCTCCGACCTGGTCGGCTTTTCCGACCCAAACTACTTTTCCAGCGCATTTAAAAAGGCGTTTTCTACCTCGCCCAAGCAGTTCCGCGCCGGCGCGCCGGAGTCCGCCGCCCCTTGACGGGGCAGGGATTTTGTGGTACGATAAAACGAAAGAAAGAAAAGGAGACACTGCCATGAAAATAGAAACCAAATGCCTGCATGAAGGCTATGAACCGAAAAACGGGGAGAGCCGCGCGCTCCCCATCTACCAGAGCACGACGTTCAAATACGACTCGACCGAGCATGTCGCAAAGCTGTTCGACCTGACGGAGTCCGGCTTTTTTTACTCCCGGCTCGGCAACCCGACCGTTGACGCGGTGGAAAAAAAGATCGCCTCGCTCGAGGGCGGCGTGGGCGCGCTCTGCACCTCGTCGGGGCAGGCGGCGAACATGCTCGCGGTGCTCAATATCGTAAGCAGCGGCGACCATATGATCAGCGCGGCGTCCATCTACGGCGGGACGCTGAACCTGTTTGCCGTTACGATGAAAAAAATGGGGATCGACGTGACGTTTGTCGATAACAATGCGACCGACGAAGAAATCCAGGCGGCGTTCCGCCCGAATACGAAGGCGGTGTTCGGCGAAACGATCTCGAACCCGACGATCGCCATCTTCGATATTGAACGCTTCGCTGCGCTCGCGCACAAGAACGGCGTGCCGCTCATTGTGGATAATACGTTTGCCACGCCGGTGCTGTGCCGCCCGATCGAATTTGGCGCAGACATCGTGACCCATTCGACGACGAAGTATCTTGACGGGCATGCCGTTCAGCTCGGCGGCGTGATCGTCGATTCCGGCAAATTCGATTGGACAGGCGGCAAATTCCCGGGCCTGACCGAGCCGGACGACTCGTACCACGGCGTCGTTTACACGAAAGACTTCGGCGAGAGCGCCTATATCACGAAGGCGCGCGTCCAGCTCATGCGCGACATGGGCACGTGCCAGAGTGCGATGGGCGCATTCCTGCTCAACCTTGGGCTGGAAACCCTTCCGGTCCGCATGGAGCGCCATTGCCAAAACGCGGCAGCCGTCGCAAGCTTTTTGTCCGCGCGGCCCGAGATAGAAAGTGTAAGCTATCCGACGCTAAACGGCGACCCGTACCACGAAATGGCGGCAAAATACCTGCCGAACGGGTGCAGCGGCGTCATTGCCTTTACGCTCAAGGGCGGCCGGGCGGCCGGCGTCCGCTTTATTGACAGCCTGAAGCTGATTTCCCTTGTGGTGCATGTTGCGGACATCCGCACCTGCGTGCTCCACCCCGCAAGCTCGACCCACCGCCAGCTTACCGACGAGCAGCTCGACGCGGCGGGCGTTGCGCCGGGGCTGATTCGCCTGTCTGTTGGGCTTGAAAATATTGACGATATCCTCGAAGATTTAGCACAGGCGCTCGAGCAGGCGTAAACTGATTACGTGCAATGCGGCTAAAATACCGTGTTGCACGTATTTTTTGTTGTGGGAATTGACGAACCCGTTAAAATTTAGTATGATATATGTATAGAAAATAAGGATAAAAACAGGGATTGAAAAGGAGAATGGGTATGCAAAAACGCATTGTGACTCTATTATGCGCGGTCTGCCTGCTGGCAACGGTCTTTGTGCCGGTACCGGGCGCGGCGGCCGTGACGGGCAGCATGATCAATATGCAGTTTTCATCAGGGGATGTAAACGACTCCGGCCTGCCGAACGGGATGTCTGCGGCGGGTGTTCCGGAGCCGGGCACATCCGGCGCGCCGTATGTCTACGGCGTAGTTGACGGCATATTCGGCAAAGAGGCGTCCGACGAAGTATTTTACTACAGCGGCGAACAGAACGGCGACTTTACCGACGTGGGAGGTATGACACCGGATATTGTCCGCAATGGCTGCTTCAACATTACCTCGAATATCGACGGCGTCGACGGCGAAATCATCCATTTTTCCTTTGAGATGGCGCGCGACGACTACGAGTACGGCGGCTATGTGGAGATGCGGCCGCGCCACGCGGATTCGGGCACTTCATACCCGTACTTTAACCCGCAGGCGCAGCTCTGGAACAATACAAACCCGACAGTGGGGCTGACCATGTTTGGGCAGGCGGTCGATCCAGAGGGCGTAAAGACGAAAAACTGGAACAAGTTTGACTATGTGTTTTTTACAAAGTTTTCTCGGGACGGCGGCGCGACGGTATATACGGCGGTCGACGCGTACTATAACGGCGACAAGGTCATTGACAAGCTCGAGCTCGACGCGGACAGGAGCCTGGAGGGTGACCAGATCATGACCGGCGTCAACCAGATCCGTTTTGCCTATTCTCCGGTCAAGTATTACAACTATTTCCCACGTTCGACGGCGTTTATCGACAACGTGGTATGCGAAGTGCTGGAGGAAGAGCCGGTTATTGCCAATCCGGAGCTGACGCACACTTCCCTGACGATTGACAACCGGCACCGCACCATGACAAACGACGACGAAACCATGACGGTTTCCGGCCTGACCGGCGGCCTGCCGGATACGTACGACTATGCGTTTGCAGATGTGTCCGGGCGGCTTCTGAGCGCGGACAGTACGGCGCTTCTGACTGCCGGCAATCTCGTCGTAAAGGATAAATCGACGGGCGAGGCCATCGCCTATTACCGGCTCGAGCAGCCGGAGTACGCGGAGGAAGCTCCGGTTATCGATCTTACCTTCAGCTCCTCGGACGTAAACGCTGCAACGCAAATCCCGAACGGCATGTCGGGCGGGTCGCTCCCGGTGAGCGGGACGGAGAACTCGCCGTATACATACGGCCTTGGCTCCGGCATGTACGGCAAGAGCGCGCAGGACGAGAGCTTCTGGTTCACGACTGAATGGGCGGATTCCGCTTTTGTAGACGCGGGCGGCGTTGCGGCAAGCAGCTTGCAATGGGCGTGCTTTAACATTGAACCGAATATCAGAAGCCTGGGGGACAACGAGCTCACCTATTTCTCCTTTGAGATTACGCGCGACGGCTTTGCACGCGGGCTCGCGGCAGAAATGCGGCCAAACCACGACAGTTATACATCCGGCACCATGCCGTATTTTGCGCAGGGGAACTTTTTAAACTGCACCAGCACAAAGGGGATGAGCGTATTCGGCCAGTACATTGACGCAGAGGGGATGCCTCTGCAAAACTGGAACCGCTTCGACTATGTGTTCTTCCCTTCTTATACAGAAAACGGTAGCACCTATACGGCGGTCGACGTGTACCTCAATAACGTCAAAGTATTAAATAAGCTCAAGCTTGACGCCGACGCCAACATTGCCGGCGACCAGCTCATGACCGGGCTGCTGCAAATCCGGTTCCAGTATGGGCCCACCATCGACAACGGCTCCTATCCGAAGTCGACAACGATTATTGACAACCTGCAATGCGGCGTTGTAAAGCGCGCTCCTGTGATTGAGCCGGTCACCCTGTCGCATGTAACGCTTGTAATCGACAACCAGCGGCGCATGATCACGGACACCGACCTCGGGACGAGCGTCGACGACCTGATTAACGGGCTTACTAAGAAATATACTTATTCCGTTGTGGATGAAAACGGGCAGGAACTGAGCGGCTCCGCCTTCGCCGCGCCCGGGTATCTGCGTGTTATGGAGGATGGCGAGATAGCCGCAATCTATAAGATCAATCAGACGCTGAGCACGACGCTCAGCTCGGATGTTTACACGGTGGTACGTGACTCCATAAACGGGTATGCCGGCATGACGGTAAATGAAGTAGTGGAAAGCTCCGTTGTCAACGCGCGCTCGACTATTACCGCTTACAACGCGGACGGCACAGCGGCAGACGGCAGCGCAGCGGCGGAAGCGGGGATGTATCTGCGCGTGACGGCGGCGGACAACGAAACGTATATGGACTATGTGCTCAACCACGCTGAACAGAACGCGGACGAAATCAGCTACATTGTTGACGGCTTAAACAGCGACGGCAGCTTCACAAACGGGAATCTGACCGCAACGGTCACGATTGACGGCTATGCGCCGGGCGTGACAAAGGACTATGTCCTCGTGGCTGCACAGTACCAGGACGGCCGCCTCTGCGGGCTCGACAGCGTGTCGAAAACCGTGAGCGGCAAGGCGAGCGAGACGCTTGAGCTTGTATACGACATTGAGAATTTGCCGGGCACAAGCCTGCAGCTCTATCTCTGGGACGGCTTTGAGACCATGCGCCCGGTCAAGAAATCCTATTTGATCGACACGCGCCTCGCCGGG
This sequence comes from Candidatus Aphodoplasma excrementigallinarum, assembly GCA_018713805.1. Classification (GTDB taxonomy): domain Bacteria; phylum Bacillota; class Clostridia; order UBA1381; family UMGS1253; genus Aphodoplasma; species Aphodoplasma excrementigallinarum. The sequence goes on from DVOF01000096.1 coordinate 5,038, forward strand.
AAGACGATGGCAAACTTCGGCGACAGCATTACCGGCATGGGGATGCGTTCCTATGCGGAAAACATCCAGAAAAACACGGGTATCACCACCATCAACCTCGGCATCGGGGGAGCAAAGATGGCAAATAAGACGAATACGGATGTTGATGTGCTCAGCATGGCGGAAACGATGCGGGCGCTTACCACGCCGGGCTTTGACTGGTCGCGACAGGATGCATATGCGGCCGAGTCTGGGCAAAACGCAATTGTTGAGCATGTAAAAAACATGAAGGAACTTGACCTGAGCACGCTCGACTATGCGTCGATCTGGTTTGGGACAAACGACTTTGCGAGCAATGTCGTGCTCGACAACCCGAGCGACCCATACGATGTAACGACCTTTGGCGGGGCACTGCGCTACAGCTTAGATAAGCTTTTGGAAGCAAATCCAGACCTGAAAATTATGCTGATTACGCCGATGTACCGCGACCGGCAGCTCAAAGAATCGGATGACCCGTACATTGCCGACGGGAAAAACAGCGACGACTACCCGAACAACAACGGCGTTTACCTGACGGAGTATGGCGACAAGATTAAGGAGATTGCGGCTGATTACGGCGAAAATGTTATGGTATTTGACATGTATGTGGAGAGCGGGATTAACCGCTACAACCATCAGAAGTACTTCTACGACGGCCTGCACCCAGAGGCCAAACCGGAAAGCACAGGCAACCGCCTGCTGGGGAGCAAATTTGCAGATTTTATCGTTCGGAATTTCTAATAGGGCACAAAAAAGCCTGACCAAAACGGTCAGGCTTTTTTATTTTCCTGCTTAGTTTGCAAAATTGTTGAAATAGTTCTGTACCAGAACGATCGGCGTACCCTTGTCGCCGCTCCCGCTCGTCAAATCGCACAGTGAGCCGATCAGGTCGGTAAGGCGGCGCGGCGTCGTCCCCTGGGAAACCATATCGCCCTTCAAATCCGCGTCCTTTTCCTGGATGCGGCGGCAAATCGCCTCCGCCAGCTCCTCGCCCTCCAAATCGGCAAAGTCATTGTCGGCCAAATACTTGAGCTTTACCTCATTCGGCAGGCCGCGCAGCCCGTCCGTATAGCCCGCGCCGACAACCGGGTCGGCCAACTCCCAAATCTTGCCCACCGGGTCTTTGAACGCACCGTCGCCGTAGACCATGGCTTCCACCTGTACGCCCGTGCGCGCCTTGATCTCCTTTTGTATGCTCTCCGCTACCTCCTGCGCGTTTTTTGGAAACAGCTTCACCGTGTTTTCCGTCGCTTTGTTGGAGCCGAGCAGCCCGTACTGCGGGTTATAGCCGCTACCGTTGACCGATTCGTTCAAAATTTCATCGAGCGTGTATACCTTTTCGCCGCCTGCGGCAAGGATGCGCCGCTTCGAGCGCGCACGCGTATGGATATCGCAGCAGAGCACGTTTTTCGTAAACTTCACGATCGCTTCCGGGTGGTTGGCAAACACAATCTCCGCTTCTGCGCCTTCCTCTTCAATCAGGGACGCGTAGTAGTCCACATAGTCGACGCCGGTAAACGCGTGCTTCACATAGCCGAAATGCCTGCGGTACTCCTCCCGCGTCAGCACGTCCGTATACGGGTTTACGCCGCTGTCGTCAAGCAAATCCATGTCAAAGAGATGGTTGCCCACCTCGTCCGACGGGTAGCTAAGCAGGAGCACAACCTTTTTTGCGCCCTTTGCAATCCCACGCAGGCAGATCGCAAACCGATTCCGGCTCAGAATTGGAAACACCACGCCGACTGTTCCGCCGCCTAACTTTGCCCGGACGTCCGCCGCAATGTCGTCCGTGGAAGCATAGTTGCCGTCCGCGCGCGCCACGACCGCCTCTGTAACGCAAACCACATCCCGGTCGTGCAGCGTAAAGCCGTCCTCCTTTGCCGCCGCCAGCACCGCGTCCGCCGCAATTTTCACAATGTCGTCGCCCTGCCGGATGATCGGAGCCTTGATCCCCCGTGAAATCGTACCTGCCATAGGAATACCTCCTGCTTCATTTTATTTCGCCCCTACCTGGGCGCAGCAATTTTACCGCTGACGCATTATTATATCAGAAGAAGGCGGCTTTTGTCAATGCAAGCCGTCTGTTGGTTATGGGTCGGGAAC
>DVOF01000097.1 GCA_018713805.1 Candidatus Aphodoplasma excrementigallinarum
CCGTATAGCATTACACAGATATTTTCCCCGAGCACCTGCTCGAGCTGGTCGAAGCCAATTGGATTTTTACCCAGCCCAATCTCAATCGTGAAGCCGGGCCGGTCGTACTCTTTAATAAACCAGTCCTTGTACCCGCCGAAGGCCGCCGTCCCCGTCGGCACTGTCGCGGTGTAGCCAGAAATGCGCGCAAACTGCTGGGCAAGCTCCTCGCCGCGTGGCGGGACGTGCCCCTCAAAGTCATAGTAGATTTCCTGCCCCTGCGAGTGGTAGGCAATGACGAGCGCAGGGTCAATCTCACGCGTGAGCTGGGCAAGCGCGCGGCTCTCCGGCTCGCTCTCCGGGTAGGGGCCGCCGTAGCGCGACGGCGCAGGCCCAGGCAGGATCGGGTCGAAGCCGGCGTTATAGTTGTGGTTTAGGTCCACACCGTTGATGTTGGCCTGCCATGTGGTGGAAAAGTCGAGGTCGGGGAACATCTCGCGCAGTTTTTGATAGTAGGGGCTGCTTTCCGGGATGTTGCCCGCCACGAGGTCGATCCCGTCCGGGTTGAGCATGGGAACGATGTACATGGTCGTTTCGACGGCAAGCTCCCGCGCATTGTAGCCGCACAGCTCCTTACCGTTTTTGATTGCGTCGGCGTATGCGCGCACGAACGACATGATCATGGCGCTGGTGAGCCACTCAAGCCCGTGATGGCCGGACACGTAGAGCACCTTTTTCGGCCCCGTGCCGATTTTGATTCCGTAGAGCGGCTTGCCCATGACGCTCTGGCCGAATTTAAAGAAGCGCAAAAATGGGTAGTCCGCCGCAAACGACGCGATGTCGGCCATTACATCGGAATAGGTGTATGCCATGTGAAACCCTCCTGTTTTTATATGAAATATTTTATTGGAAGAAAAACCTGCAAACGATCAGACAGAGCACGACGCTGGCAAGGTCGGCGAAGAGCGCGGCAGCAACGGTATGGCGCGTGTTTTTGATGCCGACAGAGCCGAAGTAGACCGCCAGCGTGTAGAACGTGGTTTCCGTTGCGCCTGCCATGACGCAGGCCGTTTTTGCGACTGCGCTGTCCGGGCCGAACGTGTTGACGATTCCGGTCACAATGCCGATCGACCCGCTCCCGGAAACGGGGCGCAAAAGCGCGAGCGGCAGCAGGTTTTCGTCCAAGCCAATCAGGTTCGTTACCGGGCGCAGCGCCCAGGCGAGCGCGTCGAGCGCGCCGGACGCACGCAGCATCGCGATTGCGACCATCAGCGCAATCACGGGCGCGACAATGGACACGGCTGTTTTGAGGCCGTCCTTTGCGCCAGCGGTGAAGCAGTCGAATACGCTGACGCGGCGGAGCAGGCCGAAGCTTAAGATAATCAGGATAACAAACGGAATCGCTGCCGAACAGAGGAACGCCGCCGCCTTCATAACCGTTTCCTCCCCGTGCGCGACAGAGCGGCGCACATCAGCGTGCCGAGCGTGAGTGCGGCAAACGAGGCAATCAGCGTCGGAAGGATAATGTCAAAGGGGTTCTGCGCGCCCGCGCCGCTCAAAATCGCAATCATGGTCGTCGGGATGAGCTGGATGGAGGCGGTGTTGACGACGACGAACATGCACATGGCATTCGACGCAACGCCGCTGTGTCCGCCGAGCCGGTCAAGTTCCTGCATAGCCTTGATGCCAAAGGGCGTCGCGGCGTTGCCCATGCCGAGCAGGTTCGCGCTCATGTTCGACACAATTGCGCCTGCCGCGTCGGAGTCCGGCTTGATGCCTGGGAACAGCAATCGGATGATTGGGCGCAGGAGCCGGCGCAGCGCGGCGATGACGCCGCCCGCTTCCGCGATTTTGAGCAGCCCGCTCCAAAAGCACATGGCGCCGGTGAGCGCAAGCGTCGTCATGACCGCGTCCTTTGCCGCGGCGAGCGCCTCGGTCGCAATCAGGTCGAGCCGCCCGTTGATTGCGCCGAACACGATTGCAAGAATCATCATAAAAGCCCAGATGTAATTTAGCATAAGCCCTCCTAACTGCGGCGTTTTCTAAGCGGCTGCAAATCCTCGCGCGTGATACACTTAAACAGCAGTAAAAAGGCGAGGTAGAGCGCGCACACGAGCAGACAGCCTGTGCACAGCGCCACGACCGGATAGGCGCAGGCTGTCAGAAGCACGGGTTTGAGCGCGCTGGCGCAGAGCATGGCTGGCGCGGCAGCGAGGAGCGGCTTTACGACCCATTTGCCCCACTCGATGCCAAGCCCGGTAACAGAAAACAGCTGCCTCATGTTCAAACACGACGTGAACAGGTTGCTCACCACCATGATCGCCAAAAACGCGTTCATGCCGAAGTGCGGCACGAGAAACAGAATCAAAATAATCCGGATGGCGGAGTTGTATACGTTGTAGCGCAGGGACGCGGCCTGTTGGTTAAGTCCGTTTAAAATCCCGGCGATGATGCTTTCGATGTACATGAAGGGGATAATCGGCGCGAGCACGAGGATGTAGAAGCCGACCTCGTAGTCGCGGTAGAACAGGTAGCCGATCTCATACGCGTATACGGTAAAGACCGCCCCAATCAGCACGGAGCTGACAATGGTGAGAAACATGGTGCGCTGGATAGTGCTTCTGAGCGCGGCCTGCTGGCCCCGTGCGCCGTACTCCGACACCTCCGGGATGAGCAGCGTGGAGAGCGCGCCCAAAAACGACGACGGGAAAAACAGCACCGGGAGCGCCATCCCCTTGAGCATACCGAACTGGGAAAGCGACGCTTCTTTGGAGAGCGTATAGCGGGTCAGCGCGTCTGGAACCATGATGTTTTCGACCGTATGTAAGATGGTGTTTAAGTAGTTGCTGAGCGCGACGGGAATGCCTATATATGACATTTTGCGCAAAATGCGGTTTGGCGCTTTATGCAGGTCGGCCAGCCCATGCTTGTCGCGCAGATAACCGATATAGATGTACAGGCATGCGCCCACCTCGGACAGGGCGTTGCCGGTTACGACTGCGGCACACGCCTGCGACAGGTCGCCCGCGTTGACACGGCTGAGCAGAAACACGACGACTGCAATGCGGATCAATTGCTCAAACAACTGGGAGTTGGACGGCGTGGAGGCCTTGCGCCGCGCCATAAAGTATCCCTTCAGGCACGACGACACCGCCATGAACGGCAGCCCAAACGACAATATCCGCAGAGACAGCGCAGCGCGCTCGTCCTTGAGCCAGTAGAGCGCCGCGATATCCGCGCAGCTATACATCAGTACGCAGGAAAAAACGCCGAGCGCAATGCTGACGCCGAGCGTGCGCGACAGGATTTTTTTGACCGCGCTTTTCCCGCCGACACCGATATGCTCCGACACAAGGCGCGTCGTCGCAATGCCGATGCCGGAGGAGGCCAGCGCGCTGGCAAAGGTATAGACGGAAAAGATGAGCTGGTGCAGGCCCATGCCCTCCGCGCCGATGGCGTTTGAAACATAGACGCGGAAGAAGATGCCAATTGCGCGCAGCAAAATCGCCGTGGCGGTCAGGATGATCGCATTCTTAAAAAAAAGTCGTTTTTGCAAGGCGGCACTTCCATTTCGAGATAAATTCATGTCCTGCTACTTATGTATATTAGTTTTTGCGCAAAATTATTGCCTTCTGTTAAAAATTTTTAACAGTTTGCCGATTTCGGGGAAAAGTCATTGACAAATTAGAAAAAAAGGAATACGCTTAATGCTAAATGGCATATATGGAGGGATTTGTTTGGCGGCAAAAAAATACGAAATCGACATGAGCTCGGGATCGCTGGTAAAA
>DVOF01000098.1 GCA_018713805.1 Candidatus Aphodoplasma excrementigallinarum
AAAAATACCACCTTATAACAAATTTGTCAAGATGGTATGCGAAATTTTTTCAATTTTAACGGATTGTTCATAAAATAACAAACTACGCTTCCCCAATATCCAAACCGTATAAAAGTTCCTTTGCCGCCTCCGGCGAAGAACGGTTGTACCGGATTCCATCGCCGCTGAGCAGCGTCATCCCAAGCCGCTCCATTACCCTGCGTGAAGCGGTGTTCCTACTGTCGCAGTGTGCGATAAGCCTTGACACATGCAAGTCATTAATCGCAAAATCTTTGACGGCGCGCGCCGTTTCCGTGGCATATCCCTTTTTCCAATAATCTTTGTGGAGGATCCAGCCAAGCTCGCCCTCTCTGCGCGTTTCATCCAAAGTGATGGAGACGCCTCCAATATGTAAGCCGTTTAAAACGACGGCAAATTCGTAAAATTGCGGCTCATTTTTCCGCCATTCCGCGCTTGCCTGCTCCAAAAGCTCTCTGGTTTCCTCAAGCGTTTCGTTCGGCAATGCGATCATATATTTTGTCGATTCTTTATCACCTGCATACGCATGCGTCGTTTCCAAATCGCAAACATCCAAAGGCCGCAAAAGCAGCCTTTGCGTTCTAAGCTCTGCATACATTTAAGAATTCTCCTAAATCTATCAATACTGCTCCAGCCGTCTCTGCTTGCGCAGCTCGCTGCGGCGTTTGCCCGCCTCCCACTCGGCGCGCTCCTCGTCAGATACGAGCGTAAGCCCCGGAACCGGCATCGGCCGCTCCTTCCCGTCGAGCGCAACCATGACGAGGTATGCCGTGTTGACAAGCGTTCTTGTGCTGTCAAGCGCCTCCACATACGTATCGACCCGAACCTCCATCGACGTTGTGCCAACGTAGCTGAGCCGCCCAATCAGGATTACCGTTTCGTTTGCATAGGCCGGCGCTTTGAAGTTTAAATTGTCGATACAAACCGTCGTAATCTCATTGTGGCAATGCCGGCGTGCAACGACGCCCGCTACAATGTCGATCCATGCGACGAGCTGGCCGCCGAACAGCCGTCCATACCCGTTGATATGTTCCGGCATGACGATTTGAATCTGCTCTACCCTTGAGTCTGCTACCGTCCTTGTTTTGCGTTCCATCCCGCCTGTCCTCCCCAATTTATTTGTCTCTGTGGCCTTCGGAAACTCCTGCTGCATCTAAAAGCAGTTTATACTCGAGCGAGTCCACCAGCGCGTGCCAGCTCGCTTCAATGATATCGGTGGAGACCCCGACAGTGCTCCAGCTCCGGACGCCGTCCGTTGATTCGACCAAAACGCGAACCTTTGAACCCGTAGCGTTCTGGCTGTCGAGTACACGCACCTTATAATCCGTCAGACGCACACACGCAAGCTGGGGATAAAAATGCTCCAGCGCGCTGCGGAGCGCCTTATCGAGTGCGTCTACCGGGCCGTTGCCTTCCGCCGCCGTAATGGATGCCTCACTGCCGACATGGATTTTGATCAGGGCAGATGAGCTAAGCTCGTCCCCGGTCGGTTCGCTGACAATTACTTTAAACTGGTTTAAGCCAAAGTATGGCTTGTATTTGCCGAGGATTTTGCGGACCAGAAGCTCCATCGAGCTTTCCGCACCCTCAAACTGGTACCCTTCATATTCCAGCTCCTTAAGCTGATCCATGATTTTCCCGACAGCTGCGCTGTGCTTATCGAGCGTCGCGTCGATCTTGTGAATTGCCTTGAGCAGGTTTGCCCGGCCCGCCATCTCGCTGATCAGCACACGGCGCGTATTGCCTACGCGCTCCGGGTCGATATGCTCAAACGTTTTTGGGTTCTTGAGCACGCCGTCTACGTGCATGCCGCCCTTATGCGCAAACGCACACGACCCGACATAGGGCTGGCGTTCATCGTGGGCGATGTTCGCAATCTCGCTGATGTAACGCGCTGTGTCGGTGATTTCTTCTAATTTGCCCGGCTTTAAGCAGGAATATCCAAGCTTCAGCTCCAAATTCGGAAGAATCGTGCAAAGGTTGGCGTTGCCGCACCGCTCGCCGATCCCGTTCATTGTCCCCTGCACATGCACGGCCCCAGCCTGGACTGCAACCATGGAATTTGCAACGGCTACGCCAACGTCGTTATGACAATGGATGCCCACTGCCGTATCGAGCCGGTTTACAACTTTCTCCGTAATTTGCCCAAGCTCGTTTGGGAAGGTCGCTCCGTTCGTGTCGCATAGCACGATACAGTCCGCGCCGGCCTTCTGCGCCGCGTCAACGCATGCAAGCGCATACGCGCGGTTTGCCCTGTACCCGTCGAAGAAGTGCTCTGCGTCAAAAATAACTTCTTTGCCGTTTTCCTTCAAATATGCAATCGTATCGGATATAATTTCTAAATTCCGCTCCGGCGTTGTTTTCAGGATGTCGGCAACATGCAAATCCCACGCCTTGCCAAAGACACTAACCGCCGGCGTGCCCGCGTCGAGCAGGGAGCGGATGTTCGCGTCCTCCTGCGGCGGCGTCCCGACCCGGCACGTAGAACCAAATGCGCACAGCTTCGCCTGCGTAAGCTGCATATTTGCTGCCTGTGCAAAAAACTCCATATCTTTTGGGTTCGAGCCCGGGTTTCCCGCCTCGATATATGTTACGCCGAGCTCGTCAAGCGCCTTTACAATTTTTATCTTATCGCTGACGGAGAAAGAAATCCCCTCCGCCTGCGCACCATCCCGCAGAGTGGAATCGAGTATTGCGATTTTTTTTGCTTCCAAACAATCACATCCTTTATAACATGCTTCGATTGATTGCGTTCAGATATGCTTTCGCGCTCGCCTCAATAACGTCGATGCTGACCGCTTTGCCGCGGTATTTCTTCCCCCCGACGCTGATCATGACGCTCGCCTCGCTGAGTGCGTCCGTACCGTCCGTGACAGCGCGCAAATTGTAACTGTCAAGCGTCGCGCTGACCCCCGTCATGCGGTCGATCGTCTGGAACATGGCGTCTACCGGGCCGTCGCCGGTCGCCGCGTCGGTAAAGGTTTGGCCTTCCTTCTGCATGGTGACCGTCGCCGTTGCAATCATATTGTTGCCGCTATTGATTTGGAACGCAGCCATGGTATATACCTCGGGTATCTGCGCCATGCGCTCGTTCACAATTGCCTCAATGTCCTCGTCGGTTACGGTCTTTTTCTTGTCTGCAAGGTCTTTAAATTTTGCAAATGCCTTGTCGAGCGCCTCTTTTTCAAGCTCAAACCCCATCTCTTTGATGTGCTCCTTGAATGCCGCACGGCCCGAGAGCTTGCCCAGCGCAAGCTTCGTCTTACCAAGCCCGATCGACTCCGGCGTCATGATTTCATAGGTTAGCGGGTTTTTGAGCACGCCGTCCTGGTGGATGCCCGACTCATGCGCAAACGCATTTGCCCCGATGATCGGCTTAAGCGGATTGATCGGAACGCCGGAAATGCTGGAAACCAGCTTGCTCGTACGCCCAATCTGTGTTGTATCGACGCCGAAAGTTACGCCGCTGTAAAGCTCCGGCCTTGTCTTGAGCGACATGACGACCTCCTCAAAGGAGGTATTGCCGGCCCGTTCGCCAAGCCCGTTGATGGTACACTCCGCCTGCGTCGCACCTGCGCGGATTGCCGCAAGCGTATTGGCAACAGCGAGCCCCAGGTCGTTGTGGCAGTGGACACTCAAATACACCTTATCGATCCCGGCTACATTTTCGCGGATTTTTTGAATCATTTCAGCAAACTCGCCCGGCATGGAATAGCCGACCGTATCAGGGACGTTGATACACGTTGCCCCCTCTTTGATCACGGCCTCAAACAAACGGTACAAGAACTCGAGCCTGCTGCGCGACGCATCCTCGGCCGAAAATTCGACTTCTTCACAAAATTTTTTTGCATAGCGGACCGACTCGACCGCCCGCTCAAACACCTGTTCCTCTGTCATTTTGAGCTTGTACTGCATATGGATATCACTCGTCGCGATAAAAGTATGGATATAGGGCCGCTTTGCATCCTTAACTGCGTCCCAAGCCGCGTCAATATCGCCCTTCACAGCGCGTGCGAGGCTGCATACAAAAGATTCGCGTACTGTCTTGGAAATCTCGCCAAT
>DVOF01000099.1 GCA_018713805.1 Candidatus Aphodoplasma excrementigallinarum
ATATAGTGCTTTGAAAAAACGAATATGTGCCCGTAGCTCAGCTGGATAGAGTGTCAGACTCCGACTCTGAAGGTCGTGCGTTCGAATCGCATCGGGCATACCACGTCGGAATGGACCTTGCTCCATTCCGATTTTTCTTTTGGGAAAAACCAATCATTCACCAACCTTTACCTCCAGCCGCTTGTGTAAGAATGGTATTCACACACCTTATTTCAATTAAAGCGGTATTTGGTGTATGTCTATGATGACAGGCAGCAGAAAAGACAAAGCAAGCAAAAAACTATAAAGAAAAAATTGGCGCTATGGTTTTCCCATAGCGCCAATTTTTGCAAAAACATATGTTGTATCTGTTACTTTTGCAGCGCGGCAAACTCCGTAATTGAGTTCCATTTATTGACTGAGTTACCGTAGCCGATGTAGCGAATATAGCGTGCACGCACCGTAGCGGGCAGGTCAAACACTTCGATCACGCCCTCCTGATTTGCCGTCTGTGCGCCTTCCAAAACGGTTTCATAGTTGACGCCGTCCTCCGATACGGCAATGTCGAACTGATAGGTACGCGCGCTTCCCTGCCATACGCTTACGCCGACCGCATCAACTGGCAATACCTCGCCAAAGTCAAGCTCAACCCATGCGCCCTCGCCGCTCGCAGACCAGCGCGACTCCGCGTCCGTATTATTGTCCGAGACGTTGGACGCCGGGTGGTTATCCTCCGGCTCGTCACTTGCCGTAGTGTTTATCACCTGAATCCGCTTATACGTACCTACATCCTCCAGCTTCGGCAATAGCGACACAACAAAGGTATACACGCGCCGCAGCGTTGGGTTATCCGTCCTGTAAACCGTCACCGTTGTCGGTTCATCTGGCGTAACCGCCTGGTCAATCTCTACCGCGCAGTCTGCCGGCGCATCCGCTGTAATCTTCGGCACAACCGTTGTGTCATAGCGTGCGGTCATGCTGTATCCTGTTTTAGTCGGCATAAATCCTTCGAGACGCTGTCCGTCTACATACATCATGTCAAGCTCCGGAAGCTCTTCAAGCGCGCCGTCCTCAATGTTCCAATCGTCTAAGCGAACATTCTCAAACGCCTCATCCGCAGCTGCGTCCCCGTACGGTACAAATTTTACCTGGATATAACAGTCGCCCGCTGCGCCCAGCGCGTGAATCGCAACCTTTTTAATCCCTGCATTACTGTTCTGTCCGTCTGGATTCGGCGACGTTGGCAGCGGCTTCGCATCCATAACCTCCACCGTATAATCCGGCAAATTGGTGTCGATCATCATCTGCACCATTTTCCCGTTACGGCTTAGGAGCACCGTCTTGTTGTCAACGACCTGAATCTCCGCCCGCGTATGCATAAACCAATACAACTCGTTGCTCGGCTTTGTCAGCGAGATCTCGTCGCGCACAACCGCACTGCGCCTGTCGTCGGTCAGCATATACCCGCGGCGGGCGCTCGACGCATTGTCCGCGTAAGACTGCGACAAATTGATGATTGCATAGGAGCCCTTTTCCTTCGACTCCATTTTCTCCACCTCGGAAAAGGCGCTCGTAGACTGTCCATCCCCGCTGTTCGGGTTGATGACATAGACGTTGTGCCCTTCCGGACGCAGCCTGTAGTACTGATGCTTTGCCGTTGAGCTGAAATAGCCGTTTAGCGTATAGCTGTCCGACCCCAAATCGCACGCCCAGCGTTCGCCGAGCATGTCGAGCACAAACGTACCATTGTCCAGATGAGAGTGGTTCTCGACCGCCTTTCCGCCATGTGCGGAAATCCACGTGCACGAATCGTCCGTCCACGAGCCGCGCAGGCTGATTAGCTCCGTATCCGCCAAATACATATCCTTGTCAAGCGTAAAGTCCGTCCCCGTAATTGCCGGGTCGTACCAAATCAAATCATACGGTTTCGGCAAGTAGCCGTTACTCTCTATCTGATACAACCTGATATTCGTAATTTCCGGCATATTGTACTGCTGCGACAGCCAAATCAGCATCGGGGAGTCGAGTTTCCCCTCGTTTGCGTCGTGGTAGTTGTTGATGGACACCGGCCCGTTTACCGCAAGGGCGTAGAACGCCGTTTGATCCAGCCCCGCCGCCTTCGAGAGGTTAAAGTCCGTGTTGAAGCATGCCCGCAGGCTGTCAAGCATGTACGCCGTATACCCAATTGTATAAGACCAGTAGGAACTGCCTTCTTTCCATGCGCCGCTCGGATAAAACTCACCAAACATCGCCTCGACGTCGCGGACGCCAATCATAATATTCTCTGCACACATTTCCGGATACTTATCAAAGAGCGCAATCGACGCAACCGTGATGCCGCCGTTGCACACAACGCTCCAGTTGGTCGTATTGCCGCCGACCCAGCTTGCCGCGCCGTACTGGTCCAGCTCGCCGTAGTAGGTCTGATGCCCCACCAGGACGCCGTGCGTATAGAGCGCTTCCTCGATCACCTGGCGCTGCTCCTCCGCGTACGCGTCATAGCACCAGTCGTAGCCAATCGCCACAGCCGTTGCCATCTCGCCCGTATCGAGGAAGTGCGAATAGCTCCAATCCGGGAAGCGGCCGACCGTCTCCAGGATTTTGTACAAATGCTCGCTGTACTGCTTATCCTGCGTCAAAATGTACGCCATTCCTATATATTGCGCCTTCGACAAAACGTCACGGCTGACCGAAAGCAGCGCGTCAGAGCTGTCAAGCTGATACGTCGGCATTTCCTGACTCATATATTTCTGCGCCTGTGCAATGATTAAGTCGCCCCACTCCTTTGCGATTTCGCTCGTTGCGTAATTTTGGCGAATCCTGTTATAATCATCGCGGTCGATGATGACACGCGGGTGCTGGTTCGCATTTTCAGATGTAAACAGCGCCGTAATCTGCTCCTGGGTGGGACGGTCGTAGAGCAAATAATTGTAGGCCGCAAAAATGTCGCCCGCACTGCCCTCATACGGCGCTTCGCCAATTACGATCAGCCCGCGGTCGTTCCATGTCACCGTCTTGCCGAGCACCTGCTCGCACAGCGCGCGCAGCGGCAAAAACGTCCGGTCATTGTACGTCTGCGCCGGCACGTCCAGCGTGTAACTGCTGCCGTCCGGCAGAATCATCTGGTCGCTTCCAATGATAATTTTAGCGCTGTTGTTGATTGTGACTGTCCCGGTCTCATCCTCCCAGTCGACCGTGAGCCCGAACGCCTCCGACACGGCCCGCACCGGCACAAGTGTACGGTCGTTTTCCACAAACGCAGGCGCATCGATGGGATGCTTTTCCCCGCCATAGTAGATGCCGTTTCCGCCGACGCTGAGCGCAACCACATTGTCGCCAAGCGCCTTGATGCCGGCGTCGTTATTGGTCGTAACCTTCAGATACGACTGTACCTCCTCTGCCGAAAGCTCACGCGGTTCCTTCCCCTCATACACCTTATAGTTGTCAATTTTGAGGTTCATGCCCGGCTCATTCTGGTTATTTCCATAGATGCGCAGCAAGGCGATTGCGTCCATACTGCTCATCCCAAACAGTTCGTTTGTACCAACCTTTTCCCCGTCGATATACATGTCCATTCTGTTCGTCGCAAAGTCCATTGCGAGCGCAACGTTTGTCCATGTACCGTTTTGAGCGTCATAGGTTGTCAGCTCTTTTTCCGTCGCTGATGCCACGAGCTTTCCGTCCGAAAAGCGAAGTATGCTGGAAAGCGTGTACTCCTTATCCTTATACTGCAGTGCAGCCTGCAGCGGCTTGCCGTCCAACGCGGCAATATCGAACTGTACCACCATAAAGCGCGTCGGCTCCGTAATTTTCAGATCGACGAGCATATCGCTGCCGGTCTCCAGCGCCTCGAAGGCGAGATAGTGGTTGCCATTGCTTTCCTCGCGCACTTCGATCTTGTGCTCCTTTTGTTCTACCGTAACACCTCTGATGCCGTTTTCAAAATCCATGTTGAGAAATATCTTATCGCCGACATCGTTCATATCGGTCGTAAAAGTTTTCCCGCCGACCGTTGTCGGCTCACCCGACAGCGTAATCGTATCCAGATAAAACTTCGTCCCGCTCGCATAGTAGTTGTTCCAACCCTGCGAGTAAAACGTAATGTTGCTGATATTGGTAAAGCTCGGGCCACGGTTTTTTTTCAAATCACTGTACTGGATTGTAAATGTGTTCCACACTCCGGGATTGAGCGTAAGCTCCTTGCCATAGTAGTCGATCCCGTCCGTCTCAGAGTTATCTGTCATCATTGCAAGCATAATAACAGCCGCTTCGGCCGAGTCATTGTAAATCGCAAACCGAAGCTCCGAATAATCCGAAAGATCACCCCGTACCCCTGTTAAAACAAGGTTTTTCTGCGGATCCCACACAGCCGAATAATTCGAGCTGTTCACGATTTCGTCGTTCACGTCAAGTCCTTCAAGCTTGATCGAAAGCGCCTTGCTGCAATCCAGCACGACAAGCTCGTTTGTGCCCGCTCCCGCCGCAAATACAGCAATATTCACACTGCCAAGCAGCAGCGCGAAGGCTATAATCATACAAATTAACCGGTTTATTTTCATCCAGATGCCTCCTGATCTGATCTATTCTATTGTGCCGGCATATGCCCGCGATCTAGTACGAGGGGGAACCTACCAATTAGGTTTGCGGCCTGTGCCGGCACAAAGAACACGTTTTTAATCGCGCAGCTTCAAAATTATCATACCGCGCGGTGTCGAACTCCGAAACTGCATGATAACGAGACTTGCCGGATTCCCGAGCTCATTGGTGTCGTACAAATCCATCGGGCTGCCCACGTACACGCGCTGGTTCAGCGGCTTCGTTTCGTCGTATATGGTAATCCCACGGAATGCATCCGCGTCAAACACAGCATCCGTTCTCCATGCTGCGCCTGCAACGCCCGCTTCACAATAATCCGTGCCGTTATAGAGCATCGTGCCAGTGCTGTCCTGCAATACGTAACCGTTTGCATCCACCTTTACCGCCATACTCGCCGTTGCGTTTCCTGTACTCTTGTCGATTAAATACCGCAAGGACATCGACGTACCATCAAGCCGTGAAACGGCGGCAATATCGAAAGCACGGTAGCGGTTGTCGGACGAGAGCGAACCCTGATCGTCTGCGCGGAATACGCGGATATCGGACAAGAATGTCGGCCGCAGGAACGCAATTTCTCCGTCTGAATTCGTTCTGTAACGGATGATGTCGCCAACGAGCAGCTTCCTGTTTCTACGCTCCGCGCTCGGACCCGCGTCAATCAACGCCTTTGCCTCTGCGTTGCTGAACCACGTATTGTCCCAAATGTTTTCAAACATCGTTCCCTGGTAATAATCCGCGTCAACCGTAAGCTCTTTATACGTACCTTCCTCGTAGCCTTCAATTCTGATCGTTGCATCACCATCAACGCCGATCGTTTCCACAATGTTGCTGATTATCAGCATCTGCCGGTCGTGAATCGCAGACGGCGTATCACCCAGCGACGTGATCCGCGAAGCCTCTGTCTGAATCAAAATATAGGACGCTTCAATCGAATTCGGATCCGTATTGAAAATTTGCGCCGTATAGGCCCTGCCGCTCGTCAGATTGGACGCCCGCAGTACGCCAAAGTTCTCTTCGTCTGACAAATCGCTCGCGTCCGTCGCGCTCGGAACGGTCATTACAATTGCACTCCCAACGGGATATTTATAGTTAAATGATTGCGCCGTACCCATATAGGTCAGCGTTTCCGGCCGGCCGTTCGTGTTGACTGAGTGCAGGCTGTACTCCGACTCTGTATCCGCGTTGTATACACATGTATCAAGTTCTCTGATATAGCCATCGCTGAATCGGAACAGTACAGGAATAATAACCGTTCCGTCCTCGTAGTATACGCCCGTCAGTTCGCCCGCCACTGCATCAAGCGCGGCCATTGCCTGAGCCTCGCCCTTGCAGACTATCCCGTCAATTTTCACACTTGACGCAAGTGCATACGTATCCAGGGATACACCGTTAAACAGCTTTACTGCCACGCCGCCCATCCGCTCAAGGGCATACGCCGTGATAATACCAAATTCCATATCGCTTGTGGCGCTCCCTGCCAGCTCGCTCCACGCAATCCGGCCAAAGCTGTCCAGCCAGAACGTACCCGTCATGCCAGGGCGCACGCCCATGTTGCCCGCTGCCCCCGCAAGGGGTCTGCCCTGCGAAAGGTAGTTTAGATAGGAATCCGTCACCTTATAGGGCGTGCCGTCGATGTAAATACGCAAGTCGGACGCACTCTCCACCTGAAGCGCGGTAACAGTTCCTGACATTTGACTGCGCGATACGAGCACCTCAACGCTTACATGATTGCCTGTGCTTTCATCACTCATCGCAACAGATAGAACATCATTCTGCTCGAGGTCTGCAAACGAAAGCGCATTGCCTGCCGTATCTGCGTAGGTAACAGATACATTGGCGGATTCCTCGTCAATCGTCACATAGCGGTTGACCCTTGTCGACGTGTCCGTCTGCGCGTCATATGTGTATGTGCCAAGCTTATCGAGGATTCTGTACTCAACTGTATTTCGCCGATCTACGATATACGTATCGTACGCCTTGACGCTGATCATGTCGATATTGCCGTCGTTGTTAGAATCGACAAACAGTGCCGTACCGTATTTGCCTTCTACGCGTTCAAACAGCATCTGCGCGTTTGTGCCGCCTGCAACCGTCGCGCCATTATAGAGGATCGACGGCACAGAGGAAATCGTAAGCTGCGTCGCGCGGCTGTCGTTTTCCTTGTCCTTCCAGTAGTAGACGCTCGACGGGCTGAGCCGCGTATATTCAATATCCTCCAAATCTACTTCTACGATCGTGTTTCTGCTGTCCGGAATTTCCACATAAAGCGCCGTGCCGCTCTCCGTTTCAGAATCGTAGCGGTAGTACACGTTGACATACTGGCCAATCATCGTTTCCGCGCCCGTATCCGCCGCCTCCAGCGTCATGAGGCCGTTCGACGCCAGAATCTGGACGTCGCCTTCGCGTACATTTCCGCCGCCCCACATGCTCGTTACATCATTTGCGCACACAACACCGGAAACAGTGTATACGTTGTGCCGCTCTGTGAGCAGGCTCTCCCCTGCTATAACCTCATACCATATGTTTTCACCAAACGATGCGGGCTGCGCCATATCTGCCTTCAGCGTATTGACACAGAGCTGTGCCGCCTGTCCGCGCGTCATCGGCGCCGCATAGTCAAGGCCGGTAAGCTGCTTTAACAGGCCGACGTCCTGTGCGGCATAGATGTAGCCGGACGGATATCCGCCCGAATTTTCCGCCAGTGCTTGGTACCCTGCCGCGTACACCATCAACTTGATTGCCTCGTTGCCTGTCACATTGTTGTCAGGGTCAAACCGATTGTCGCCGACGCCCTGGATTGCGCCAAGTCCCGCACCGAGTTCAATCGCCGGCGCAAAAATGTTGGCCGCAGGTACGTCGTCAAACAGCCCTACCGGCGTGTACGACGCCATCGCCTCCCCCATATTCAGCGTTTTCATCAAAATCTGTGCAAACTCCGCCCGCGTTATGTTGTCGTCCGGGTTGAAATTTGTCCCGTCCCCCACCATAATTTCCAATTTGCACAACAGCGACGCCGCCGTCTCATACCGCGTTCCGATGACATCCTGCGGTACGGGCGACGCGTACGCGGCCGACGTCAGAGCGCACATCGCCGCAAGGAGCAAAACTGCAATTCGTCTCAATAATTTCACGTACAACACCTCTCGTTTTTTTATCCCCTTATTCGATTACCGAAAAAAGATTGTACATCATTTGCGCCATCTCTGCGCGCGTTGCACGGCCCTCCGGCTGGAAGCTTCCATCGTCATAGCCGGACAGTACGCCCATGCCACGCAGGACATAAACCGCTTCCTTCGCGTAATCCGCAACCTGTGCATCGTCTGTAAACACATCCGACGACGCCGCACCTACTTTATTTTGCGCTACCAGATAGTTATAGAACATCACTGCAAGGTCCTGGCGTGTGATTTCCTGTCCGATTCCGAACGTGCCGTCACCCATGCCTACCGTCAGGCCACGCTGCTGCGCCGTCGCAATATACGGATAGAACCATGCGCCCGGGTCGGTCACATCTGTAAAGTCCGTCCGCGCGCCTGCGTCAACGCCCACAAACGCCGCAACAAGCATTTTGTATGCCTCCTCACGCGAAACGTTGTTGTTCGGGCGGAGCGTCTTGTCTTCATATCCTACCCAAATCTCTCTGTCAAGCATTTCCTGCATGGCCGCCGTCGCCCACGCCGCGTCATTTGCATCCGAATAATCGTTCGTGCTCGGCGCGCTGTCTACAGGCGGCGTCGGTGTCGATGGTGCCGGTGTCGGTCCTGCCGGCACTGTAAAGCCGCCGCCATAGCTGGGTCCGCCGGAGCTGTTCCCCGGTCTGAGCGTGCCGCTTTGCGACTGCGTATACGCTGTTGCAACCAGACTCGCAAACGTGCTTGCCAGCTTCTCTATCGTATCCGGCTTCGCGCTGTTCAACTGTGTTAATACGGAGTTTTTATACGCATCGGGCAGGTTGTTGTAGGTTGAAAGCTCAAGGTTCGTAATACCTGTATAATCCGTAACCGCCTGTGCAATGTCCGCCGCACCATTTTTCGGCGAGGACACAAGCTGCAAAATCACCTGCTCAATAAATCCTTCACGCAACGCATCCATAGAATCGTACGCCTTACCACTGATGCCGGCCAAAACCGCCTTTTTCCCCGCATCCGTCAGTCCCGTTTTATAGTCGTCCATTGCCCGCGCCAACAAATCTGTCTCCAACGTCTCCGGCGGGCAAATGTCTGTTTCATAGAGGTCAACCGAATCGGCCACGCCATCGTTAAACGCCGGCAGAACAAGCGCGCTGTTAACGACCGCCACAATCTCCCCCATATCGTCGAGCGTGACACTGTCTGTATCGCGCTTTAGTGCCTGTGTGCCGACCAGCGTCGTCCCGGCCTTCGCCTTGCCCGCAGCGCTGAGCTGATTAAACAGCGCCACATTGCCGCCGTCCAGCTTGTCAAGCCCCGCAAGCGCCTCAACCATTGCATCTGCGTCGTTGTTGTTTGCAGCGTTGATGATTGCTTTTAGAACCGAAATCGTTTCTGTACCTTGTATGTATTGGAAGGTCGTCGTGCCGCCGTCCGAGCTGAGCACCGTGCAAAGGCCACTCGGTACCGTGGGACGCAGCTTGATTTCCCTGCTAAACGTGCCGTCCGCGTCCGACCATGTACCGCCTGCGCCGCCGAGCCATGCCGGGATTGCCTCGTTTGTGCGCAGATACGCCAGCAGCTCCGCGGCGTCCCTTTCGCCGGAAAGCACAACAATATCTACGACCGTCTCCGCCGCCGTAATACCGCTTACAGGCACCGTATCGTCGCCCGCCTTGTATGCATCCGTCGTCAGCGTATTTTCTGCCGCTATTGCCGTATTGGCAAGTGCAAAGGCCTCCGTCTCATACGCCAGCTCCACCGCTGCCGCCGTCGCCGGCACGCGCACCGTCTGGCTGTCCATAATCTCAAGCGGCGTTACCTCGTCCGCGCCGTCTAACTGATACCCCAGCGACGTGAGGTTGGTGTTGTTAGATTCTGCGGCCGGCTGTACATCCCAGTCGAACATCACCTTCATGCTGTTATAGCTGTTATTCTGGCCGGCCGTGTAAACCGACACTGACTCTCCCGCGTCAAAGTCGCGATAATAGATGTGCGTGTACTGTTGCGCCGTCGTTAGCGTCCCTTCCTGATAATTTTCACGTATCAACAGGTACGGGTTTTCTGCTACGACCGCGTTGTCCTCCGGCACCGCGCTCCAGATGGCGTACCCTTCCGGTAACTGCGCCGTCGCATCGACCGCCGTCCAGCCGTTAAAATTCTCCGCGCGTCCCGGCGCCCCTACCAGCGCCGCGTATACACGCCCCGGCTTTGCCGCCTGGAATGTGAAATATACGTAGCGGTTCCGGTACATCCAGCCGCCCGCGTCTTTGTACGTCGCGTTATTCTTCCACTGGCCGTCACAGTCTTTGTACGGCGTCAGCACATGCGTCAGCCCCTCAAATGCACTGCCCACCAGGCCGATACGGCGGATGTTGTTCCCCGTTTGCAGGTCGCCGTTAAAGTATCCGCCGAACGTATCCGTTACCAATGTTACATGGCTCGTATCCGGGTCCGCCGTCCACACGCCGTCTTCCTGCACATATGGGCTTACGTACGAACTGTCCGTCCACGTTTCACCCATTTGATAGGTCGCAAGCTTCAGCTTGTTGGTGCCCGTGTTGGTAAGAAACGCATCCCGCGTCGAACCCGGCGTGATCGTGATTGCGCGTACGTTAATCGTATACACGCTCTGACCGCCGTCTGCCGCAGACAGTGTCGCCGTGACCGTCGTCGTCTCCATCGGGTTGATCGTCGCCGACGGGCTGTAGCTTACATTCACGCCCTCCGGCACGCGCAGCTCCACCGTTGCCTCCGTTGTGCCATAGTCTACCTGCGCTTCGTAAACCCGGCGCTCCGCTACGAAGTTTTCAAGCTCCGTACCGTTCACCAGAATCGCCGTCGCCTCCGGCTCGGCTACCGGTTTTTCCTTTTCAAACGTCACGGTATAATTTTTTGTTGTGCCGTCCTCCGCTGTTACCGTAAGTGTCAGCGTCACCGCCTCGTCGCCAAGCGCGACCGCGCCCGCTGGCGACTGTGCGCCGCTCGCGTTCGGATCCTCCGTCTCATACGCCAGCTCCACCGCTGCCGCCGTCGCCGGCACGCGCACCGTCTGGCTGTCCAGAATCTCAAGCGGCGTTACCTCGTCCGCGCCGTCTAACTGATACCCCAGCGACATGAGGTTTGTGTTGTTAGATTCTGCGGCATCTTCCGGGTCGTCAAAGCGAATCATAATTTTTGCCGCATCATAGTTGCCCGAGATACCCTGTGTATATATCGGCACCGGCGCACCCGCACTAAAGTTGTATGTGTAAATATGCGTATACTGCTTACCGGTCCGCGATTCCTCAATGTTTTTCACGAGCAAATTCGGGTTGCTCTGTGTCACCGCATGATCAATCGGCACATCGTACCAGTTCGTATACCCCTCCGGCAGCGTCGTATCCACAGGCAGCAGTTCCCAGTTACGCTCCGCGTAGTTCCGAGTGCTTTCTCCCGTCAGCGCCACATAAAGTGTACCGCCCTGCGCCGCCTGGAGTGTGAAATATACGTAGCGGTTCCGGTACATCCAGCCGCCCGCGCCTTTGTACGTATCGTCGTTCCGCCAATAACCGTCGGCATCCTTGTACGGGTTAATAACATGCGTCAAATTGGCAAACGTAGCGCCAACTGGGCCAAACCGATAGGTCGATCCCGCAGTACGCATATCGGTATTGATGTATGCGCCCTGCGTACCATCCTCGGTGTCACCTACCAGGTAAGACGCCAATCGAATCTCGTTGGCCCCCGTATTCTCTACCAAAGCATCTCTCTGCGACGACGGTGTCAGCGACACCGCCCGCACATAAACAATGTACTCGTTTTTGCTGAGGCCGTCCGCCGACGTCAGCGTCACGGTCACCTTCGGCGTCGTGTGCGGGTTAACCGTTGCAGATGGTTCATAGGAGACAGTCGCATCTGCGTTGGCAGGCGTTACCGAAACCGTTGCCGATGTCGTGTCGTAAGGCACCTGTGCGATATGTATCTTGCGGTTCGCGTTAAAATCCTCGACCGCCTCACCGTTTACCTGAATCCCCGACGCTCTGACAACGTATTCGTCCAGGAGCGAATAGTGGACCGTAAAATCCCGCGTCGTGCCATCCGAAGATGTCAACCTGTAAACCGCGTCGCCCGGAATCTCCGCAGCAGGCGTCACCTGCACAACTTTCGTCGCGCTGTCACGCATGATAAAGGTCGCCTCCGGCTGCGCCGCGGGAGCCGCTTCATAGCTTACCTCGTCGCCGGAAACAGCCACACGCTCCCCGTCGATAAACAGCTTCATAATTTCCGTGTCATTCGACGGAAAGTAGGCCGGTGCGGCGAATGTCACAATCGTATCCGTTCCAGTCCAGAAATAGACTGTCACACTGTCGCCCGCTACCAAATCCGTCAGCACCAGCTCCGCGTCCCACAACGCGCCTGCCGCAACGCTTTGTGCGGCCACCCTGCTGCTGTCCTGCAGCACGCCGTCCCGGTATACGCCAGCCCATACGATGGCATCCTCTGCACCGGACGCAGCGGTATTGTGGATCGCGGCTTTCACCGTAATATCCTGCCCCGTCTGCACCGTCCTGGCAACGCTGCCGTCAGCGTTTAAAAAATCCACGCCCTCCAGCACAAGTGCGCTTTGCGCTGTGTCGCCATCCTGCGCAAATGCGGGTACGCCAAACGTCCCCAGCACAAGCAACACGCAAAGCAGCATACTGATTACTTTTTTCGCCATGTTTTTCTCCTCCGTCTAAATAGTTTTTTATTGTGAAATTATCGCTAAAAAAAAATTACCATATCGTGATTTGGATTTTATCCGCTTCTGTTCAATGACC
>DVOF01000100.1 GCA_018713805.1 Candidatus Aphodoplasma excrementigallinarum
CGGGTGTACTATTTTATTAAGGAGGGGTCGATATGAATAAAGATGAATTCCTGCAAATCTTGGGCTCGCTTTTACAGGAATTGCCGGCGGACGAGCGGAACATGGCGCTGGCCTTTTGCGAGGAAAGCATTTCCGACCGGGTGGAGGACGGGCAGTCCGAGGAAGAAGCCGTCCGGCAGCTTGGCGACGCGGAGGAGCTTGCCAGCAGTATTTTAAGCGAATTCCCGGAGACGGAGGGCGACAATGGGGACGATAAGGCGGAGGAGAAGTTATATGAGACGGATGTTTCTGAATTAAAGAGGGTGAGCCTGCATGTCCACAACTTGCCGGTTCAGCTCTGCCCGTCTGAGGACAACCGGCTCCGCTTTCACTACTATGAAAACGACAAAATACGGTTCCAGATAGGGGAAAGGTACGGCGTATTATACATCGAACAAAACCAGCCGCGTGGACTTTGGCGGCTGCGGCCATGGCGGGCGCGTACTGTCACGCTCGCGGTTCCAAAGGCGTTTTTGGGCGACACGGAGCTGCGGAACGCAAACGGCAAGGTAACGGCGGAGGGGCTCTGCCTTGCGGGGAAGCTTACGTGCCATGCGACGAATGCCGCTGTTGTGCTTCAGGACATTGAGGCGGCTGCGGCGGATGTTTCTTCTGCCAATGGAAGGGCCGAGCTGAGCAGCCTGAAGCTGCCGGGCGCGCTGGACTGCCATGTGACAAACAGCAAAATAAATATTTCGGCGGTTTCCGCTGGGCAGATTGATGTGGCGACTAAAAACGGAAAAATTACATTAAGCGATGTTGCGTCTGCCGGCCATTTGAAGGTGAACAACATAAACGGCAAGATTGAAAGCGAGCGCATTTCCGGGACGGATATCCGCTTGAAAACGGTAAACGGCACGATCGAGGGGAGCGTACGCGGCCGGGCGGAGGAATACAGCGTCAGCGCGAGGACGGTGAACGGAACGTGCAGCGTCCCGCGCGGGGAAAATGAAAAGGCCTCCAAAAGCCTTACGGCAAAGACGGTAAACGGGAGCATCAAACTGTCCTTTACAGATACAGACGCATAAACTGGAAAAGTAGTCCGTTCCCAGGCATAAACCTCTCTGTTTTTGAATACACATTAGTAAAACAAAAAAAGACAATCAAAAGCAGGAGAGGGGAAGCACGGCATGGGGGACTACAAAGACAACAATATCGTCACAGTCGCGGGGGTCGTTGAGGAAACGCCCGTATTTAACCACGAGGTATATAAAGAAAAGTTTTATATTTTTCCGCTTCGGGTCAAGCGCCTGAGCGAGGTGGACGACCATATTAAGGTGATTCTGTCGGAGCGGCTGTTCGGGAGCGGATTTGACGTGCGCGCGGGCGACTTTGTTGAGGTAAACGGGCAGTTCCGGTCCTATAATAACTACAGCGGGGAGGGGAGCCGCCTCGTCCTGACCGTGTTTGCAAAGGACATCCGCACGGCGGAGCCGGAGGAGCTGGAGAACCCAAACCAGATTTTCCTTGACGGTTTTGTCTGCAAAACGCCGGTCTACCGCGTAACCCCGTTCGGGCGGGAAATCTCGGACATCTTGCTTGCGGTCAACCGCTCGTACAACAAGTCCGACTACATACCGGCCATCGCATGGGGCCGGAACGCAAAGTTCTGCCGCGACATTGGCGTCGGCGCGCGGGTGCGTATTTGGGGAAGGATACAGTCGCGCGAATATCAGAAGAAGCTTGATGAGGAAACGACTGTGACAAAGACGGCCTATGAGGTGTCCGTCGGGAAAATGGAGCTCGTGCTCGACGAAGAGTAAGCCGATATGGAAGGCCGGGGAATTTGCCCCGGCCTTTTTATATGGACCAGGCAAAAAAGGATTGCAAAGCCGCCGCCTTCCGGCTATAATGGATACAAGGACACAAAAGAGCGGAGGGACGAGCATGAAACGGGTCTGGAAGGTTACGCTGTGGGTCGCGGCGGCCGGGATTGCGCTTGCCGCAGCAGGCGCCGCCGCAGTCTGGGGGATCGACTGCTATGTCGAGCAAACGGGTAAACAAATGCTTGTAACACTGGAAACCGCGCCGGAGAGCGACGCAATCCTCGTGCTGGGCGCGTACGTCCAGCCGGACGGGCAGGTGTCGGAGATGCTGCGCGACCGGCTTGAGATGGGCTATGCGCTCTATGCGGCTGGAAAAGCGCCGAAAATCATCGTAAGCGGCGACCATGGGACGGCAGAGTATGACGAGGTCAACGCAATGCGGGCGTACTTACAGGAAAAGGGCGTCCCGCGTGAGGATATTTTCATGGATCATGCCGGGTTTGACACGTACGATTCGCTCTATCGTGCCAAGGAGGTGTTCCTGGCTGATAAGGTGATCGTCGTGTCGCAGGAGTACCACGTCCTGCGCGCGCTCTACATTGCAAAAAACATCGGCCTCGATGCGGCGGGCGTGGGGGCGGACACGTATGTTTACGGCGGTATGGAGTATTACCGCATGCGCGAGTATCCCGCCCGGGTCAAGGCGTTTTTGCAGGCGCAGGTGTTCCGGCCGGAGCCGAAATATCTGGGCGAGCCGATCCCCGTATGGGGCGACGGGATCGTGACGAGCGACGGTAAGGAGTAACAGGCGGGCGGATAGCCTTAACGAAGAAAAACGAATAAAATATAATTTGCGTAAAAATACATCTTGACACCTACCTAAAAAAAGTTTACAATAGAATGTGTATGGCTGAGGGTTTATGCGTGGTTTTGCATAAAATCGCAGCGGCTCTGCCGCGCGGCGCTGTCATACCATTGGAAAAGTATAAGGATTTTTGAGTGGCGAATGGGTTGCTCTTGCATGAAATTAGCTGATTTTATTGGCATTATTATGGATTGATTCATACAAAAGCGTTATTGGTTGTTACTTATTTTCGAGATAGGGGTTTTGAGGATAAGGATAGGTCTATAATTATTGTATGGAAAAATTTGTGAAGAAGTCTGTTAAAGGAATACAGGAGGACAGCCACGGCACGCCGCTCCAACAAAAATGAGGAGGTGTGTGGCTATAGGTATGGAGGTTTGGATCACTATAGCAATATCCGCAGTCGTTGCGGTTGCAATAGCCGTTATCGTGTATATAATGGCGAGCAAAGCGGGATATGAAAAACGCAGGAAAGAAGCGGAGGCCGCGATCGGCGGTGCGGAGAACGAAGCAAAACGGATTGTAGAAGAATCAAAAAAGGCAGCGGAAAGCAAAAAACGTGAGATTTTGCTGGAGGCAAAGGAAGAAACGCATAAGCTGCGGCTGGAGTCTGACAAGGAGATAAAAGAGCGCCGCTCGGAAATTTCGCGTCAGGAAAGACGTATCCAGCAGAAAGAGGAAAACCTCGACAAAAAGACAGATGCGATCGAGGCAAAGGAAGAAAAGCTCAACAAGAAGATGAAGGACCTTGAAGCAAAGGAAGAGGAGATCGCTAAGCTCAAAGAGCAGGAGATCGAAACGCTTGAGAGG
>DVOF01000008.1 GCA_018713805.1 Candidatus Aphodoplasma excrementigallinarum
CAGTTTTTACTTTGATATCTTTGACGGGCTGATACAGGCGTATGTCTTCGTATTTTTGACGTCACTGTTTATCAAAGAGGCTATAGAGTAAAAAAGAAAAATAATAGGAGGAATAAAAATGACAACATTGATTGCAATTGGAGCAGGAATCGCAGTTATGACAGGTATTGGGGCAGGAATAGGGATCGGCATTGCAACCTCTAAGGCGACGGATGCCATTGCGCGCCAGCCGGAGGCCAAGGGCGACATCAACAAGGCTTTGCTGTTAGGATGCGCGCTGGCTGAGGCGACGGCTATTTACGGCTTCGTTGTTGCTGTTTTGATCATTCTGTTCCTGGGATAATCAGGATTTGGAGGCGGAAAACAATGCTGAATTTGGATTGGAACATTGTTTGGACTTTCGTCAATATCATTGTGCTTTATCTGTTGCTGAAACTGTTTTTGTTCAAGCCGCTCAACCGGATGATGGAAAAGAGGTCCGCTTCCATAGCCGCAACCATTGACGAAGCAAACAAAAAAAATGACGAGGCTGACGCGATAAAGGCGGAATATCAGCAGGCGCTGCAAACTGCAAAAGACGAGTCGAAAGAGATTCTCAAGCAGGCGCGGGAAACGGCGGCGGCACAGAGCGAGGGCATTCTCGAGGATGCGCGTCAGCAGGCGGCCTCCCTTCTGGAAAATGCGCATAAGACGATTGCGCTGGAACAGGAGAAGGCGCTCAGGAATTCTTCTGCAGAGATAGCGGAGCTGGCTATGCTGGCCGCTTCTAAAGTCATCGAAGAAAAGACAGATACCGATGTCGACAGGAAGCTGGTGGAAAGCTTCCTGGCTGATACTAAAAGGGCCTGATTACAGGAAGGCGTATGACAGGAAAAGGAAGTGGTGAGATTGACGGCGCTGTCTCAAGGTTTGGGAAAAGTGTTGTTTCATTTGCATTTGCCGCAGGAAAGCGTCAGGCAGATGCAGGAGTTGCTTTCGGATGAACAGCTGCAAAATGTTTTATGCAGCCCGATCGTTTCGCCTGTGCAAAAGAGCCGGGTGATCGAGGCGCTATTTGAAACAGGCTGCGCAAAGTTTGTCCGGGTTCTATGCCAATACGGCTGTGTGGAGGCGTTCGGCGATATTATGGAGAGCTGCCATGACGAGGCGTTGGCCTCGAAAAATTGGCTGCGCGCCAAAATCGTGTCGGCCCGCCCTTTGACAGAAACGCAGGCAGAGAGCATCAAGGCGTCGCTGTGTGAACGCTATGGCGTCAGTGGCGTGGAGCTGGAAGAGGAAACCGACCCTGCGCTCCTTGGAGGATTTGTGTTGACAGTTGGCGACCTGCGTTACGACCAGAGTGTAAGAGGACGGATGAAAACGCTGACAGATAAGCTTGTTCGGGGGTGAGTAAGTTGAATCAAAATGAAATACTATCCGTTATTAAGCGGGAAATAGAAGATTTCGATTTTAAAACGTCTGTTGAGGAAACGGGCGCCATTATCCAGATAAGCGACGGCATTGTCAGCGTCTATGGGTTAAACAGCGCAATGTACGGCGAGCTGGTAGAGTTTGAGACGGGTGTGCGCGGAATCGTACAGAATATAGAGACAAATTCCGTCGGCGTCGTCCTGTTGGGGAGCGACTATGGCCTGCGCGAGGGCGCAATCGTCAAGCGGACCGGGAAACGGGCCGGCGTCCCGGTAGGGGAAGCAATGATCGGCCGGGTGGTCGATGCGCTTGGCACGCCGATCGACGGCAAGGGAGCGATTGCAACAAGCGAATATGCGCCCATTGAGAATGAGGCGCCGGGCGTCATTGACCGTCAGCCGGTCAGCGTGCCGCTTCAAACGGGGATTTTGGCGATAGACGCGATGTTTCCCATTGGCAGGGGCCAGCGGGAGCTCATCATCGGCGACCGCCAAACGGGCAAAACCTCGATTGCAATCGATACGATCATCAACCAGAAAGGGCAGGATGTAATCTGTATCTATGTTGCGATCGGGCAGAAGGCTTCTACAGTTGCCAAGCTGGTGTCCACGCTGACGGCGCATGGAGCCATGGACTACACGGTTGTCGTGTCCTCGCCTGCGAGCGATTTGGCGCCGCTGCAATATATTTCGCCGTATTCCGGTACGGCAATGGCTGAATATTTTATGAAGCAGGGGAAGGATGTCCTGATCGTCTACGACGATTTATCCAAGCATGCGGTGGCGTACCGGGCGATGTCGCTACTGCTCAAAAGGCCGCCGGGACGCGAGGCGTACCCGGGCGACGTATTTTACCTGCATTCGCGCCTGCTGGAGCGGTCCAGCAGATTGGATGAGGCGCACGGCGGCGGCTCGATTACGGCGCTTCCTATTATTGAGACGCTGGCCGGGGATGTATCCGCCTATATCCCTACAAATGTTATCTCCATCACAGATGGGCAGATTTTCCTGGAAAGCGAGCTTTTCTTTTCCGGCATCCGCCCGGCTGTAAACGTGGGGTTGTCGGTATCGCGCGTGGGCGGCGCTGCGCAGACGAAAGCGATGAAAAAGGTGTCCGGCAGCCTACGGATCGATTTGGCGCAATTCCGGGAGATGGAAGTGTTTACACAGTTTAGCTCGGAGCTGGATAAATCGACAAAAGAACTGCTTGACAATGGCGACCGCCTGGTAGAGCTGCTCAAGCAGCCGCTGTATCATCCGATGTCGCTGCATGCTATGGTAATTTTGCTGTGCGCTGCCAACCATAAGCTGCTGCTGGATGTTCCTGTGTCTGAGATACAGAATTTCAAACGGGAACTGCTCGACTATTTCCAGCTGCGGCACGCGGAGCTGCTCAAGCAGATCGATACGCAGAAACAGCTGACGGAGGAAATGGAGAACGAGATTGTGGAAGCGGTTAAAGAATTTAAAAAGTAGGTGATAGTCCGTGGCAAATATACGAGAAGTACGCGACCGGATGAAAAGTGTACAGGATATTATGAAAATCACCAATGCAATGTATTTGATTTCGTCCTCCAAGCTAAAAAAAGTGAGAAAAAGGCTGGAGGCGACGCAGCCGTACTTTGAAAAGCTTCAGTCCACGATCCGGGATATACTGGCAGTTACGCCGGATATCCAACACCGGTTTTTTGATACAAGGCCGCAGATAGCAAGCGGCAGCCGCAAACGCGGCTACATCGTTGTGACGGCGGATAAGGGGCTTGCGGGCGCATACAACCACAATGTGCTCAAGCTCGCCGAGCAGGAAATGGAGAGCGGAAGCGAAAACTACCTCTTTGTTGTTGGGCAGGTTGGGCGGCAGTATTTTACCCGCAAGGGAATTATGATCGACGTAGAGTTTCTCTACACTGCGCAAGACCCTACGC
>DVOF01000101.1 GCA_018713805.1 Candidatus Aphodoplasma excrementigallinarum
GCATAAAAACCATTCTGTAGACCTGTGTGTAGTCGGCGGCGGTATGGCAGGGCTGTGCGCCGCTGTGGCGGCGGCGCGCCATGGAATCAAGGTGGCCCTGATGCAGGACCGTCCCGTTCTCGGCGGCAACGCGTCGAGCGAAATCCGCATCTGGATTACCGGAGCGATGGCCGGCGCAAAAAACGTCCGCGAGGCCGGCCTGCTTGAAGAAATCATCATGGAGAACTACTACCGCAACACGAACCTGAGCTTTTCGATCTGGGACAGCGTGCTGTACGGGATTGTGCGCGGCGAGCCGAACATCACCCTCCTGCTCGACTGCACGTGCCAAAAGGCGGAAATGGACGGCGACACGATCCGGCGCGTGACTGGGTGGCAGCTGACGACCGAAACGTACCATACTGTTGAGGCGAAATATTTCGCTGACTGCTCGGGCGACTCAATCCTCGCGCCGCTGACCGGCGCAGAGTTTATGCTCGGGCGCGAGGCGAAGCGCGACTTCGGCGAGCGCATCCCCCCGGACGAACCGGACAAAAAGACAATGGGACTGAGCTGTGTGTTCCAAATCCGGGAAACAGACAGCCCAAAGAAGTTTATCCCGCCTGCGTGGGCGTACAAATACCCGACCGACGACATGCTCAAGGAACGCCCGCACGATAACGTCACCAACTATTGGTGGATCGAGCTTGGCGGCGACAAGGACAGCATCCACGACACGGAGGACCTGCGCGACGAGCTGCTCAAGATTGCGTTCGGCGTATGGGACCATATGAAAAACTACGGCGACCACGGCGTGGAAAACTGGGAAATGGACTGGATTGGCTTTCTGCCCGGCAAGCGGGAGAGCCGCCGCTACGTCGGCGACTATGTCATCACCCAGAACGACGTGGAGGCGGAGGGCCGCTTCGACGACATTATCGCATACGGCGGCTGGACGATGGACGACCACTTTCCGGAGGGCTTTTACTACGACGGCGGCCATCCGACGATTTACCATCCTGCGCCGTCGCCGTGGGGTATCCCCTACCGCTGCCTGTACTCAAAGAACATCAAAAACCTGCTCTTTGCAGGGCGCAACATCAGCGTGACGCATGCCGCGCTCTCCTCCAGCCGCGTCATGGGGACGTGTTCCCTGCTTGGGCAGGCGCTGGGTACGGCGGTTGCCATTGCCGTAAATGACGGCGTGCCGCTGCGCGGCGTCGACACGGCGAAGCTTCAGCAACAGCTCATGGAGGATGACTGCTGGATTCCGTGGCATACGCGAAAGTTGCCGCCTCTGACAAAGAAGGCGCGCGTCAATGCAGAAATCGTCCGCAACGGTATCGACCGCGAAACGGAAGAGGGGTACAACGGCTTTGTCGGCGGCGCTGGCGACTGCGTCGAGTTCTCATTCGACGATTATGAGGACATTTCGCAGGTGCGGCTCGTCTTTGACAGCAATTTGAACCGCAAGTCGAACAACATGCCGTGCAACTTCCCGCTTTACCAGCCGGAATATAAGACGCCTGTCACGCTGATCAAGGAATTTGATATCGTGGCCGACACGCCGGACGGCGAACGGGTGGTGTATTCTGAGACGAACAACTATCAGCGGCTTGCGTACTGCGACGTAAACGTGCGCGCAAAGGCAATCAGGCTCGTGCCGAAAAAGACATGGGGCGACGACAAGTTCCGCGTATTTTCGATGGATGTGCTGTAAAGGATTTGCAAACGGGAATTTAAAACGGAGGGAATTACGATGCTTCTGGATGATATTGTCAAGAAAGAACCAATAAAAAAAGGTTGGTCCTGTGATAAAAAATACTGTGTCACCGTATCTTCCGGCACAAAGTATTTGCTGAGAATAACCCCCTACGATAAGAGCGGAACGCGAAAAGCCCTGTTTGAAATTCTCGGGCAGGTGGCCACGCTTGGGATTCCCATGTGCAGACCCGTTGAATTTGGAACGTGCGACGAGGGCGTTTATACATTGTATACCTGGATTGCCGGCACGGAGGCAGAGGTGATTATTCCCGCTCTGCCCAAGGAAGAGCAGTACGTATACGGGATAAAAGCAGGCGAAATCTTAAAACAAATCCATACGATTCCCGCACCTGCGGCGCAGGAAGATTGGCATACCCGTTTCAACCGCAAAACCGATTACAAAATCCAAAAGTATAAAGACTGCGGTATCCGTTTCGACGGCGACGATAAGGTTATCGCGTACCTGAGAAACAACCGCGATATTTTTAAAGGCCGCCCCCAGTCTTTTCAGCATGGCGATTACCATATCGGCAATATGATGGTCGATGAAGCCGGAGAACTCGTCATCATTGACTTTGACCGGTTTGACTTCGGCGACCCATGGGAGGAGTTTAACCGCATTGTCTGGTGCGCGCAGGCTGCGCCCCCGTTTGCTGCCGGTATAGCCGACGGTTATTTTGACAAAAGACCGCCTATGCAATTTTGGCAGTGCCTTGCGTTCTATATCGGAAGCAACACGCTGTCCTCTATTTATTGGGGAGCAGAACTCGGGGAAAGCGATCTTCGTGTAATGATGCAGCAAGCGCAGGATG
>DVOF01000102.1 GCA_018713805.1 Candidatus Aphodoplasma excrementigallinarum
CATTTCAATCGCTTGTTTGGAATTTTACAATCCGTTCACAGGGTGCGCTGCAAACGAAAAAAGCTTGACAAGCCGCGAAACTTCATATACCATATAATATGGATATATATGAATATTCATACATAACATACAGCAAATCAGGAGAATCATACATGGAAGAGAAAAATAAGCGGACAAACAAAGCGGCAAAAACAAAAAAGCAATACGGCAATACGAGCATATCCCAGCTCAAGGGGGCGGACCGCGTGCGGCTGCGCCCGGCGGTCATGTTCGGCTCGGACGGGCTGGAGGGGTGCTGCCACTCGTTTTTTGAAATCCTCTCCAACGCGATCGACGAGGCGCGCGAGGGCTTTGGCGACCGGATCGAGGTGACGCGCTTTTTGGACAAGTCGGTCGAGGTAGTCGACCACGGGCGCGGCGTGCCGGTCGACTATAACCCAAAAGAGGAACGCTACAATTGGGAGCTGGTGTTTTGCGAGCTGTACGCGGGCGGCAAGTACAATAACAACGCGGGCGGCAACTACCAGTACAGCCTCGGCCTCAACGGGCTGGGCTGCTGTGCGACGCAGTACGCGAGCGAATATATGGATGTGACGGTGCTCTCCGACGGGTATAAGTACAAGCTGCACTTTGAAAAGGGCGAAAATGTCGGCGGCCTCAGTAAGGAGCCGACGCGTTTTAAGCAGACGGGCACGACGATCAAGTGGCGGCCCGACCTTGCGGTGTTTACCGATATCGATATCCCGCTCGACTACTTCCAGGAGACGCTCAAAAAGCAGGCGGTCGTAAATCCGGGGCTGAGCTTTACGCTCTATAACGAGACAGCGGACGGCATGGATATGTACGAATACTATTACGAAAACGGCATATCCGACTACGTAAAGGAGCGCGCAGAGGGGAAAAACTTCACCGACATACAGTATATCGAGGCGGAGCGCCGCGGGCGCGACCGCGCGGACCGAGACGAATACAAGGTCAAGATCCAGGCGGCGTTCTGCTTTTCCAACGAAACGCCCATGCTCGAATACTACCACAATTCGAGCTTTCTCGAGCATGGCGGCTCGCCGGACAAGGCGGTGCGCAGCGCGTTTGTGTCGGCGATCGACCAGTATTTGAAGCAGAACGGCAAGTATCAGAAAAACGAGAGCAAGGTCACGTTTGCCGACGTGGCGGACTCCTTGATGTTTGTGTCGAGCACGTTTTCGACGCAGACAAGCTACGAAAACCAGACGAAGAAGGCCATCAATAATAAATTTATCCAGGAGGCCATGACGGAGTTTCTGCGCGCGCAGCTCAGTGTGTATTTTATTGAGAACAAAGCCGAGGCGGACAAGATCGCCGAGCAGATGCTCGTGAACAAGCGCAGCCGCGAGAGCGCGGAAAAGGCGCGCGTCAACATCAAAAAGAAGCTGACGGGCAGCATCGACGTGACGAACCGGATTGCCAAATTCGTCGACTGCCGCACCAAGGATGTGGAGCGGCGCGAGGTGTACATCGTAGAGGGCGACTCGGCGCTCGGCGCGTGCAAGCAGGGCCGCGACGCGGAATTTCAGGCGATTATCCCGGTACGGGGCAAGATTTTGAACTGCCTGAAGGCGGACTACGACAAAATATTTAAAAACGACATCATTACCGACCTGTTAAAGGTGCTCGGCTGCGGCGTAGAAATACAGTCCAAATATAACAAGGATTTTAACTCGTTTGACCTCGATCTGCTCCGCTGGAGCAAGGTCATCATCTGTACCGACGCAGACGTGGACGGGTTCCAGATCCGGACGCTGATTCTGACGATGATTTACCGCCTTGTGCCGACGCTGATCGAGGCGGGGAAGGTGTTTATCGCCGAAACGCCGCTGTTTGAGATTACGCACAAGAGCGGGACGTACTTTGCCTACTCGGACGCGGAGCTGTCGCAGGTACTGGCGAAGCTGCCGGACACGAAATACAAGATACAGCGCTCAAAGGGTCTGGGCGAAAACGACGCGGACA
Source organism: Candidatus Aphodoplasma excrementigallinarum (assembly GCA_018713805.1). Taxonomy (GTDB): domain Bacteria; phylum Bacillota; class Clostridia; order UBA1381; family UMGS1253; genus Aphodoplasma; species Aphodoplasma excrementigallinarum. The sequence continues at coordinate 1,990 of DVOF01000102.1, forward strand.
TGATGTGGCTGACGACCATGAACCCGGAGACGCGGCGGCTCATCCGGGTGGAGGCCGAGGATGCGGCGCTGACGGAAAAGATGTTCGACCTGCTTTTGGGCGACAACCTGTCCGGCCGGAAGGATTTTATCGCCGAGTTTGGCGACCAGTACATTGAAATGACGGACGTCAGCTGATTTGGGCTGCACAGATAAGGAATGAGGGAAATGGAACAGAAACAGCATTATGACAGCCAGCCGATTACGCAGACGCTGGAAAAAAACTTTATGCCGTACGCCATGAGCGTCATCATCTCGCGCGCGATTCCGGAAATCGACGGGTTCAAGCCGTCGCACCGCAAGCTTTTGTATACGATGTATAAGATGGGGCTGCTCACCGGCGCGCGCACCAAGTCGTCCAACGTGGTCGGGCAGACGATGAAATTAAACCCGCACGGCGACGCGGCGATCTACGAAACGATGGTGCGCCTGACGCGCAGCTGCGAGTCGCTTTTGCACCCGTTTGTGGACTCGAAGGGCAACTTCGGCAAGCAGTACTCGCGCGATATGGCGTATGCCGCGCCGCGTTACACGGAGGTCAAGCTCGAGCCGATCTGCAACGACATTTTCGGCGATATTGACAAGAACACGGTCGACTTTGTAGACAACTACGACGCGACCATGAAGGAGCCGGCGCTTCTGCCGACGGCGTTCCCGAACGTGCTCGTCAACCCGAACCAGGGCATTGCGGTCGGGATGGCGTCCAACATAGCGAGCTTTAACCTGCGCGAGGTCTGCGACGCGACGGTCGCATATATGAAAAACCCGGAGGCGGATTTGCTCGCGTTTATCAAAGCGCCGGACTTTTCGACGGGTGCGACGCTTTTGTACAACGAGGAAGAAATGCGCAAAATCGTGGAGACGGGGCGCGGGAGCTTTAAGCTGCGTTCGGTTTACCAATACGATAAAAAGAACAACTGCATAGAAATCACAGAGATCCCGTATACGACGACCTCGGAGGTCATTATCGACAAAATCGTCGAGCTGATCAAGGCGGGCAAGGTGCGCGAGATTTCCGACCTGCGCGATGAAACGGACAAAAACGGCCTCAAAATCACGCTTGACTTAAAGCGCGGGACAGACCCGGACAAGCTGATGACGCGGCTGTTTAAAATGACGACGCTTCAGGATACGTTTTCGTGCAACTTCAATATCCTGATCGACGGGCGGCCGGTCGTGCTCGGCGTGCGCGGCATCCTGCGGGAGTGGGTGCGCTTCCGTATGGGGTGCGTGAAGCGGCGGCTCGCGTTTGACATTGACAAAAAGTCCGACAAGCTCCACCTGCTGCGCGGGCTGGAGAAGATATTGCTCGACATCGACAAGGCGGTCAGCATCATCCGCCATACGGAGCTGGAGAGCATGGTTGTGCCGAACCTGATGAAGGGCTTTTCCATCGACCAGGTGCAGGCGGAATACATTGCCGACATCCGGCTGCGGAACTTAAACCGCGAATATATCCTGAAGCGGACGCAGGAGATCGAGAGCCTTGTGCAGGAAATCGACGATTTGAAAAAGACGCTGGAGAGCGAGGCTGCGGTCAAGAAGCTGATTGCAAAGCAGCTTGCCGAGCTGTCTAAAAAGTACGGCGCGGAGCGGAAGACAAAGGTCGTGGAGGAGGACGAGGTCGAGCATTACAACGAGGAAAGCTTCGTCGAGGACTATGCGCTCACCCTGTTCTTTACGCGCGACAACTACTTAAAGAAGGTGTCGGCCGCGTCGCTGCGCTCGTCCGGGAGCGGGCACAAGCTCAAAGAGGGCGATGTGATTTTGCAGGAGGTTGAAACGTCGAACAAGGCGGACTTGCTCCTGTTTTCCGACAAGTGTAACGTGTATAAGTATAAAATCAGCGAGATTGCCGACTCGAAGGTCAGCCTGATGGGCGAATATCTGCCCAATGTGCTGTCCATGGAGCCGGAGGAGAAGATCATCTATATCCATCCGACCACGGACTATGCGGGCAACTTCCTCTACTGTTTCGCGAGCGGTAAGATGGCGAAGGTGCCGGTTTCGGCCTATGAGACCAAAACGAACCGCAAGCGGCTGTCGAACGCGTACTACGCCGGCTCGCCGCTGGTGAAGATTCTGTACCTGGGTACGGAGGAGCACGACTTTGTCGCGTTTTCCAACCTCGGCAAGGCGCTGTTTTTCAACAGTGGGAAAATCCCGCTCAAGACGACAAAGACCACGCAGGGCGTGGCGGTCATGATCTCGAAAAAGGGGAGCGTCGTCGCCGACGTCGTGCGCGCAGAGCAGAGCGGCATTGCCGACCTCGAGTATTATAAAACGAAAAACATCCCCGCAATGGGCAATTTCCTGCGCGAGGAGGACAACCCGAACAAGCAGATGTCGCTTGTTTAGGATACAGAAAATTATTATAGATAAAGGATGTGTGGATTGTGGTAGAGTATGAAGAATACCGGCTCGGGCTCGACGCGCTGAGCGACAAAATCATGGATTTGAGGGATTCACTTTGACATTGCAGGCGCGCTGAAGGAAGCGTCGGAGCTGGAGAAGCAGACGCTTGCGCCCGACTTTTACTCCGATACGGAGAACTCCCAGAAGGTGATGCAGAAGATCAAGCAGCTCAAGGACAAGGCGGAGCGGTACGACAAGCTCGTGAGCGAGTGGGAGGATGCGAAAACGCTCGTCGCGCTCGCTATCGAAGAAGACGACGACACGCTGCTTGGCGAAATCAAGCACGACTACGAGCATGTGAAGGAAACGCTCGACAACATGACGCTGGAAACGCTTTTAACGGGCAAGTACGACAAGTGCAACGCGATCATGACGTTCCACGCGGGCGCGGGCGGCACGGAGGCGCAGGACTGGGCGCAGATGCTGATGCGCATGTACCAGATGTGGGCGGCGAAGCGCGGCTTTGGCTGTGAAACGCTCGACATTCTCGACGGCGAGGAAGCGGGCATCAAAAGCGCGACGATCCTCATTTCCGGCCTTAACGCATATGGGTACGCAAAGGCGGAAAAGGGTGTACACCGCCTCGTGCGGATATCGCCGTTTGACGCTTCCGGGCGGCGGCACACGTCGTTTGCGTCGGTCGAGGTCATGCCGGAAATTGAAGACGATATCGAAATCAAGATCAATCCCGACGATTTGCGCGTGGACACGTACCGGGCCAGCGGCGCAGGCGGCCAGCATATCAACAAGACGGACTCGGCGATCCGGATTACGCATATTCCGACCGGGGTGGTCGTTTCGTGCCAGACGGAGCGCTCCCAACATAAAAACCGCGAAACCGCGATGAAGATGCTGCGCTCGAAGCTTGCTGAAATCGCGGAGCAGCAGCACAAGGAAAAAATCGAGGATATCAAGGGCGTGCAGAAGGAGATCGCATGGGGGAGCCAGATCCGTTCCTATGTGTTCCACCCGTACAATATGGTAAAAGACCATCGTACGGGCTACGAGGTGGGCAATATCGGCGCGGTCATGGACGGCGACCTCGACGGCTTTATCAATGCGTACCTGCGCGCGGCGAGCCTTGGCCAGCTGAACCTGAAGTAAGGTTGGCTATTGACAAAATTTTTCTATCGTATATAATAAAAATGACATCTGCCTGCTTTCCTGCTTTGTTACAAGCGGGCAGTTTTGTTCCGGTTCATAAAGGAGAAAACCGTTAGGGAGGGCAGGATTGTGGCACTGAAGATTTTTGAAAAAATCAGGGACATGTTTGATGCGTCGCAGGACGTGGGGATTGACCTCGGGACTGCGTCGGTGCTGGTTCATGTGAAGGATAAGGGGATTGTTCTGTGCGAGCCGTCTGTCGTTGCAATCGACAAGGAGACGGGCAAGCCGTACGCCGTCGGCGCGGAGGCGCAGAAGATGCTTGGCCGTACGCCGGGCAACATCGTAGCAATCCGTCCCATGCGCGACGGCGTGATATCGGACTATTCGACGACGGAAATGATGCTTAAGTACTTTATCCGCCGTGTGACGAAGAACCGCCTGTTCAAGCCGCGTATCATGATTTGTGTGCCGAGCGGCGTGACGGAGGTGGAGGAGCGCGCTGTCATTGACGCGGCCATGCAGGCCGGCGGCCGGCAGGTGTACCTTATTGAGGAGCCGATTGCGGCGGCCATTGGCGCGGGGATTGACATTGGCAAGGCGTGCGGCCGCATGGTGGTCGACATCGGCGGCGGCACGAGCGACATTGCCGTAATCTCGCTCGGCGGCATTGTGGTCAGCAACTCGATCAAGGTGGCTGGCGACAAGTTCGACGATGCGATCATCAAATACATACGGAAAAAGTATAACGCCGTAATCGGCGACCGGACGGCGGAGGAGATGAAGAAGCAGATCGGCAGCGTCTATCCGCTGGAGCAGGAGGAAACCATGGAAATCCGCGGCCGTTCGCTCGTGACCGGCCTGCCGCAGAGCATCGAAGTTTCGTCCCAGGAGCTGCGCGAGGCGGTGGAAGAGGTCGCGGCGCAGATCGTGGATGCAGTGCACTCCGTTTTGGAGCGGACGCCGCCGGAGCTGGTTGGCGATATTTCCGAATATGGCATTATTATGACGGGCGGCGGCGCGATGATCAAGGGGCTTGACAAGCTTTTGATGGAAAAGACCGGGATCAACGTCTATCTGGCGGAGGACCCGCTCTCGTGCGTGGTAAAGGGTACGGGCGCGTCGCTCGACAACCTGCATGTGCTGCGCGATAAGTCGTCCTATATGTACGATATGGAGGCGCGCCGTCACGAGCAGCAGGAGACGGCGGGCAAGGCATAAGAAAGCCTATGAAATGATAATCAGGAGGAAACGAAATGCTTGACAGTAAACAGATACAGGAGATCATCCCGCACCGGTACCCGTTTTTGCTGGTGGACAAGGTGCTGGAGATGGGGGACGGGAAGGCAGTCGGGATCAAAAACGTGACCGTGAACGAACCGTTTTTCCAGGGGCATTTCCCGGGAAATCCCATCATGCCCGGCGTACTCATCGTTGAGGCGCTCGCGCAGGTCGGCGCGGTTTTGGCGCTGTCCATGGAGGAGAATAAGGGCAAGCTCGCCGTATTCACGAAGATGAATAACTTCAAGTTCCGGCGGCAGGTGAAGCCAGGCGACACGCTCCGGCTTGAGATCGAGCTTGGCACGTTCCGGCACGGGATGGGCACGGCAAGCGCGAAGGCGACGGTTGACGGCGACATGGCCGCGAGCGGGGAGATCGGCTTTGCCATTGTGGAAAACCAGTAATTGTTTTGACGGCTACACATAGAAAGGCCGCCGGCATGCTTTGCCAGCGGCCTTTTATACGTTATAGTGGTTATTTCTTTTTCAGAACGGCGATCTCCGTAAGGGAATTCCATGCGTTGACACTGTTCCCTTCGCCGGAATACCGGACATATCTTGCATTTACTGCGCCGCCCGGAAAATCATATATGCCGATTTCTTCCCCGTTTGCGGTGTCCGTGCCACGCGGCGCAATGGCCTCGCTCCACGTTTCGCCGTCGGTGGAAACCTCTATTTTGAAGGTATATGTCCTCTCTCCGCCTTGCCATGCGGCAATTCCGACCGCGTCGATCGTCTCTTCCTGACCCATGTCAAGAATCAGCCATGCGTCGTTTTCCGCCGCCCAGCGGGACTCGGGGTCGGTATCGTTATCCGACACGTTTACAGCGGGGTGGTTCTCTTCCGGCTCGGCAGAGGCCGTATGGCCCACGACCTGCATTCTTGTATAGTCCCCGACATCCTTCAGCTCGGGCATGACAGTCGTCTGGTAGCTGTAAATCCGGTAGCGGGAGGGGTCGTCTGCGTCCGACACCTTGATTTGGATTGTGTCTGCGTAGGTTTTCCCGTAGATAACTTCAACCGCAAGCCCCTCGGCCGCCCGCGCCGTTACGGTCGGAACAGAAGTGTTGTCAAAGCGGACGCTCCTTCCGTATGTGGTGGCATGGGGGCTGAAATCTGCAATGTCCACGCCGTCGACCGCAATCATGTCGAGCACGGGCAGTTCCTGGAGCGCCCCGTCCGGAATGCTCCATTCGTCGATCGGCGTGTTGTCAAGCGGCTGCCCGGCGTCCGGGTCGTCCGCGAGGATCATCTTGCACACAACATAGTTTTCCTTGCCCGCTGTCCCCTTCAGGTAGAGCTTCTGTATCCCGTCGTTGCTCGCCTGCGCCGGGTCGTTCGGCGACGTATCGAGCGGCTTTGCGTCCATCACACCGAATTCATAGTCCGCAATGTCGGAATCGATCATAAACTTTAACGTTTTGCCCCGCGACGTGATATAGGCCGTATTTTTGTCAACGATTTCGATTTCGGCATTCGTCGGCGTATGCATAAACCACCAGAACTCCCGTCCCTCCTGGTTAAATTCGATCTCATCGCGTATTACACCGCTGCGCCGGTCGTCCGCGAGCATGTAGCCGCGCCGCGCCTGGTTGACCCATGTGGCGTATGCAGGCGTCATATCAAGTACGGAGTATGCGCCGCGCTCTTTGGAGACGAGCGTTTCGACCTCGGCGAAGTGGCCGAGCACCTGCCCTTCCTTGTTATCCGGGTCTATGACATACACGTTGTGCCCCTCGGGGCGGAGCCTGTAGTACGTATGCTTCAAATCGCCGAAATAGCCCGGAAGCTGATAATTGTCAGAGCCCAAATCCTGCGCCCAGCGTACGCCGCCCAAATCGAACACAAACGTACCCGTGTCGAGGTGCGAGTGGTTCGCTTCCGCTACGCCGCCGTGATAGGAGAGCCAAGCCCCCTCGTTGTCTATCCACGAATTGCGCATGGCGACAAACTCAACGCCGCGCATATAGGTATCCTTGGGCAGATAGAAGTCCGTCCCTTTGATCGACGTATCATACCACAGCAGGTCAAAGGGGGTGGGGGTTGCAGCGCCGCCGGCAAACCGGCTCAGGCGGACGTTTGTCACACCCGGCAGATCATATTTGTTTGACAGCCAAAAATACGTGTTTGTGGTTTCGTGCGCAATCGTCGCATCATGGAAATTGTTCAGCCCAATGCCGCCGTCGCCTGCCATGTTAAAGTAAATCGAGTTAGAAAGCCCCGGCGCTTTGGAAAGGTTAAAGTCTGTCCCGAAGCAGGCCTCCAGCGTCGAGAGCATGTTCACCGTATACGCCATCGTATATTCCCAGTATATAATCCCCTCATACCATGCGCCGTCCGGATAAAAATGATTCATCATCGTTTCCACGTCGCGGACCTGCATGGCAATCATATCGGAGCACATGTCCGGATACTGCTCAAAGATTGCAACCGCGCCCATGAGCGTGCCGCCGTTGCATACGACGTTCCAGTTTGTCTCGTTCCCCGGCGTCCACCAGCCGTTAGACCCCAGGTCGCCGTAGTAGGCGGCATAGGTCGGGACAATCCCGTATTCATAAATCTTTTGCGCCAAAAACGCCTTCTGCTCGTCCGACCAGTAGTCGTAGAGCCAGTCGTAGCCGATTGCGAACGCACAGGTCATTTCCGCCACATCGAGGTAGTGCTGCGGGTTCCAGTCGGGGAAGTTACCCGCCGCCTCCAATACGTCGTAGAGCCCTTCGGCATAGGCTGCGTCCTTTGTCAATATGTAGGCCATAGCAAGCCGCTGCGTCCTCTGGTATACGTCGCGGGAAACGAGAAGGAGCTGGTTAGACTGGAGCGTGTAGGTGGGCGCTGCTTTGGCGAGCAGCTCGTCGGCCTCATCGATGATCTGGTCGCCCCACTGCTTCACGTCCGCGTCGTTTGCATAGTTGTATACCACCCGGTCGTAAATCTCTTGATTGATCATAACGCGCGGGTGTACGTCCTGGTTGTAAGTGTCAAAGAGCGCTTTGATCTGCTCTTTGTCGGGGCGGTCGTACAAAAGGTAATCGTTAATAATGTCCGCATTTTCCTCCGTAATTTCGTACGGTTCGTCCGATATTACGATAATGCCCCTGTCGTCCCACGCCACGTTTTTGCCGAGGATTTCCTCGCAAAGGGCGCGGAGCGGGAGAAACGTCCTGTCGTTTGTAATTCTTGCCGGGACGTCGAGCGTGTATATGCTGCCGTCGGGCAGGACCATTTCCGTAGAGTCAATTACAATTTTGGCCGTACCGTCGATCGTTACGGTCTGC